>NZ_MWJN01000066.1:0-51982 GCF_002027145.1 Microbispora sp. GKU 823
CGCGCGGCTGCCAGCCGCCGCATCTCCAGGCCCCGAACGCGAAGTCGGCCGCCACGCGCGCGTCGTCGACGCCCGGCCGCAGGCGCTCGTACAGAACCGCCAGGCGCGCCGGGTCGGGCTCCCGCTCCCCGGCCGGACCGGCCGCGTGCTCGTCGGCGCCTGCGCCGGCCATCCCCGCCACAGGTGCTCGTCGGCGATGACCCGGCGGCGGCTCCACCACCGTACGGGCGGCCAGCCCAGGCGCAGCCCGAGCCCGCCCGGGGGCGCGGCGAACAGGCACTCCCGCAGGCGCAGGCCCTCGGGACGGCGCAACCCGCCGAGGCCGCACGCCCGCAGGTCCGCCCCGGTCAGCGTGAGCGCGCCCGCGTCGAGGCCGTCGAGCGAGGTCACGCGCAGCCGGCCGGAGCGCCGGGTGACGGCGGACAGCCCGGCGAGCGTCGCGTCCCGCAGGTCGACCTCGGCGTCGGACAGCCGTGCGGCGAGCCGCCCGAGGACGGCCGCCGCGCGAAGCACCACACGGCATCCGCCGGTGTCTATGTGCAACGGCGCGCAGGCCCGTACGCCCGCGAGCGACAGGCGCCGCACGATCCGCATCGGGCCGAGGTAGGCCGCCCCCTCGAAACGGGCGCCCTGGAACTCGGCGCTCGCCCCGCAGTCCGAACCGCGGAAGGAGACGGCCCGGTGGAAGCGGGCGCCGCGAAAGCAGGCGTCCCCGTGGAAGGTGGCCGCGTCGAACGTGGCGAACCCGTGGAATTGCGCCCTTTGGAACGACGCCTTCTGGAACGACGCGTTGGCCGTGCCTCCGGGTGGCGGGGTGCCGAACCGCGCGGCGCCGAACAGGGCGTCGCCGCGCACCGTGACGTGGTCGAACGCGGCATGACCGCACACCCGCGCGTCGTGCAGGGAGAACTCGCGCAGGAACCGGGCCTCGCGGAAGGAGACGTTGCCGAGGAACCGGGCGCCGTAGAACGAGGCGAGCCGGTCGAACCTGGCGTGGTCGAAGGTCGCGTCACCGGCGAAGACGACCTCGCCGAAGCGGGCCGGGCCGGTGAAGACGGCACGGTCGAACCTCGCCCTGCCGATACGGCGCTCCACGCCGTCGAGGACCCGCGTGAGCAGGTCCTCCGACAGTACGGTGCCGCGCAGGTCGAGGGCCTGACCGGGCGTCAGGCCGCGCAGCAGCTCGGCCGCCTCGGCCGGCGTGAGGTGCGCCAGGCATCTGCCGTACGGCTCGTGGGCGACGCCGAGGCACTCGGGCACGGCGTCACACGTTCTCCAGACCACGTCGAGCGGAGTGATCCGCGACCGGGGTGTCATGGCAACGTCATACCCGATGTCCCGTCTCGGGACGTTAAAGCGTGATGGATAGGTAACAGTGTGTATCCATCGGGCGATCGCCTCGGGGCTCCTCGCCGGTCGTTTGCCCTGGATAGGCAGGGGTACCCGACGTGCATGTCTGAGCAGTCGAACTCCACACCGCCACCGCAGACGCAGCCGTACCCCGGCCGGACGGGCGAGATGACGCCCGAGCCCAGGGACGAGATGCGCGACTACACCGGACGCGACCTGCTCGCGGGCAAGCGTGCCCTCGTCACCGGCGGCGACTCCGGCATCGGGCGGGCCGTCGCCGTGGCGTTCGCCAAGGAGGGGGCGGACGTCGCTATCGCGTACTTGACCGAGCACGAGGACGCCGAGCACACCAGGAAGCTGGTGGAGCAGAAGGGCCGCCGCTGTCTGATCATTCCGGGAGACCTCGCCGATCCCCGCCACTGCGAGGAGGTCGTGGAACGCACGGTCCGCGAGCTGGGCGGGATCGACGTGCTCGTGAACAACGTGGCCACGCAGTCACCGGTGCAGTCACTGGAAGAGCTGTCCAATGATCAGTGGGAGCGCACCTTCGCGGTGAACATCCACAGCTACTTCTGGGTCACGAAAGCCGCGCTGCGGCACATGCCCGAGGGCGGCTCGATCGTCAACACCTCGTCGATCAACGGGTTGCGCGGCAACAAGACCCTGATCGACTACTCCGCGACCAAGGGCGCGATCAACGCGTTCACCTACTCCATGGCCCAGGTGCTGGTCGAACGGGGGATCAGGATCAACGCCGTGGCCCCCGGCCCGGTCTGGACGCCGCTCATCCCGTCCACGTTCCCCGAGGAGAAGGTGGGCAAGTTCGGCCAGCAGGTGCCGATGGGCCGGCCGGCCGACCCGGACGAGATCGCTCCCTCGTACGTGTTCTTCGCCGCCAACCGGCTGTCGTCGTACTACACCGGTGAGGTCCTCGCCCCGATCGGCGGCGAGACGCTGCCCGGATGAGGTGGGGCCGGCGGCACGGGTCGACGTCACAGGGCCGCCCGGGATCGTCCCGGGCGGCCCTGTGCATGGGCTCGCTTCCCTGGGCTTGCTTCAGCCGTTCTCGTTCAGACGGCGACTCTGGTCCTGCAGCTCGTCGATCAGCTTGGAGGCCTCGGCCTTGCTGAGCCCTTCCGGCACGTCCCGCCCGGCCTCCCTGGCCAGTGTGCGCAGGTAGGACTCCTGCGGCGCGGTCATCGGCTCGTCCCCGGTCGCCCACTCCTCGGGGTCCTTCTCCACAGGTCCTCGGTCCATGACTCCTCCATTGTCGAACTGCCGTTCGCTCTACCCGTCGTCGTGGTCCGTAACCTGCGATCACCGCGCCGCGGGGTGACGTATGTACCGGGCCCGGGTGAGCTCCGAATCGCCCGGCTCCGCCCGCCGCCGCCGCAGCATCCGCGCGGCCAGCACACCGCCCGTGGCGCATCCGGCGGCCAGCGCCGCCGCCGCGGCGAACATCGAGCCGGCGCGCGTGGACGGAGGCTCCGGCCGTACGGCGCGGGCCCGCCAGGCGCGCAGCCACATCGCCTCGGCCGCCGCGTCGAGCAGATAGGTGGGCCGGACGCGGCCCATGGGCACGTAGACCAGGTCGACGGCGAGCAGCGTCGCCGCCGTGGCCATGCCGAGCCGGCGCGCGTGGTCGGCGCCGCCGGGAGTGGACGCGGCGCGGATCTGCGTCCATCCGATCCCGACGAGCAGCCCGGCGACGGTGCGCTCGAGCCATCGGTCGGTCTTCGCGCCGAACACCTTCTCGAAGCTCGGCAGGTGCAGCAGCGGCCACAGCCCGCCGGCGATGTTGAAAAGCCCGTGGGCGCGGGCCAGGGCCGCCGCGCCCCTGTCGTCCTGGGTGGTCATAGGCCGACGATGCCCGGCCGTAAAACGGACAAACCGCACTAGGTTCGCCAGGAGGGCCGAGGGTAGGCGCACATCGAGCAGCCACGGGGGAGGACGCCATGCCCGGAAATTTCAAGATTCGGCCACTCGGGGGAGCGGCGGGCTGTCTCCTGATGATCGTCATCTCGGTCGTCGCGTCAATCCTGCTCACGATCCTGGCCAACGTCCTGATCCGATGAGAGGACCGGCGCGCTTCTCGCGGACGGTGCGCTGCCCTTGTTCTCCCGAACCCGCTCGCCGGCAATCACGACCGCCGGCCGATTTCCGTCGCCCGTTGTGACCGTCCGCGGGACGGGCCGTAGTTGCATTAGCCGAAAAGTATGTTCCGGTTGGCACAATTCTCGCATTCCGCGTGGAGAACGCCCGGTGGTGAATTTGTGCGATGACAGGCGGAACATTTCGCCTATATCATCGCCGACCGTGGCTGAAAGCGATCTTTCGAGCCCGTCCCTTGTCGATGACCTGTACTTTGTCCTGCACGACAATGTGACGGGCCATCCGCTGCTTCATTCCCGGCTCACGGGGCTGGCGCTGGCCGGCGGGGTCCTCGGCGAACTGATGCTCGCCGAGCGCGTGGCGCTCGACTTCGGGTCGAACCCGGAACGCCTCTACCCGACGTCCCCGGACGCCACCGGTGACCCGCTCACCACGGCGGTGCTCGGGCACGTCATCGCCGAACCGCACCACCCGGTCGGCACGTGGCTCCTCTTCTTCGCTCGTACGATCTACGCCGACGTCACCGCCAGGATGATCGCCGCGAACCTGCTGAAGCCGCCGGTCAGGCACCTGCTGAAGCAGCAGCCCCCGGCTCCCGCGGACATGAACACGGCCGCGTGGCCGCTCGCCCGCCTGAACCTCGCCGTGCAGCGACGCAAGCCGCCGGTGACCGGGGACTGCGTCCTCCTGGGGCTCCTGGACGCGGCCGGCTGCGCCCAGCGGGTGCTGTCCGAGCACGATCCCCGGTTCGTGGCCGCCGTGACCGCCATGCTCCCCGTACCCCTGCGGAGACTCATCGCCCAGACCAAGGTCGCCGTCGGTCAGGCCGTCATCAGCCGCCGGTGACCAGCAACCCCCCTCACACGGAGTTCCAGGTGTCCCTCACACAGCAACGGCCCAGCGCCGTCACCGCCGCACTGGCCGAGGACCGGCTCGGCGTGCCGTCCATCGTTTTCTTCGTCATCTCCGCGGCGGCGCCGCTGATGGTCGTCGCGGGTTCGGTCCCTACGGCGTACACGGTGACGGGCGTCATCGGTGTCCCGTTCGCATTCCTGATGCTGGGCGCCATTTTCGCGCTATTCGCCGTCGGATACGTGACGATGGCCAGGCACGTGGTGAACGCGGGCGCTTTTTATGCCTATGCCGCCCAGGGGCTCGGCCGGACCCAGGGAGTCGCGACCGCCTGGGTGGCGCTGCTGGCGTACAACGCGCTGCAACTCGGCCTCTACGGAATCATCGGATCGGCGGCCGAGCCGCTGCTCGTCGACTGGTTCGGCGGCTCGCCCCCGTGGTGGGTGATCGCGCTCGTGGCCTGGGTGGTGACCGGCGTGCTCGGCCTGCTGCGGGTGGACGTCAACGGAAAGATCCTGTCCATCCTGCTGGTCAGTGAGATCGCCATCGTGCTGCTGTTCGACCTCGGCGATGTGACCCACGCGGCCCCGGGCGGTCTCAGCCTCGAGGGCTTCACTCCCGGCGCGCTGTTCGTGCCCGGCGTGGGTGCCGCGCTCGCCACCGTCGTCGCGGGGTTCGCCGGCATCGAGTCGTCGGTGGTCTTCGCCGAGGAGTCCAAGGACCGCCACAGGACCGTGCCCATCGCCACCTACCTGGGCATCGCGATCATCGCCGTGCTATACGCGTTCTCCGCGTGGGCGCAGACGGTGCCGACCGGGCCGGACGGTATCGTCAAGGCCGCCTCGGAGCAGGGGACCGAGCTGATCTTCAACCAGGCCGCCGCCCACCTGGGCTCCGCCGTCTCGACGATCGGCTCGGTGCTGTTCGTGACCAGCAGCATCGCCTGCATGATCGCCTTCCACAACACCACGGCCCGCTACATCTTCGCCCTGGGCCGGGAGAACGTCCTGCCCTCGATCTTCGGCCGCACCTCGGCCCGGACCGCCGCGCCGATCGCCGGGTCCCTGCTGCAGACGGTGCTCGGGCTGATCGTGATCATCGTTTACGCGATCTCCGGCCTCGACCCGGTCACCAAGATGTTCTTCATCTTCGGCACCTTCGGCGGGCTCGGGCTGCTGACCCTGCTCACCGTCACCTCGATCTCGGTGATCGTGTTCTTCGCCCGCGATCCGCGGGGGGAGACGACCTGGCGCACCCGCGTGGCCCCGGCCCTGGCGATCCTGGCGCTCTGCGTGATCATCTGCCTCACCCTGGTCAACTTCGACACGGTCCTCGGGGTCGAGCCCGACTCGGTCCTCCGCTGGATCCTGCCCGGTATCTTCGTTGTCGCGATCGTCTTCGGCCTGGTCTGGGGCCGGGTGCTGAAGTCGATCCGGCCCGAGGTGTACGCCAACATCGGCCTGGGCGCCCAGGCCCTCAACGGGGGCGTCAAGTGACGATCGAGATCACCCGGATGACGGACGCGGCAGCGGCCGGCGGGCTCATCGCCGAAACCTTCCACACCGACGAGATCACCAGGTGGCTCATCCCGCGGGCGGAAGACCGGCTGCCGATGCAGCGGCGGTTCTTCACGATGTGGGCCGGGCATGCGCTGGAGCACGGCGACGTCTACGGCATCCACGAGTCGGGCGAGCTGGCCGGTGTGGCGGTCTGGTTCGCCGCGCCGTTCCCCGAGATCCCCGGAGAGCAGGAGGCGATCGCGTCCTTCGCGGGGGACAACGCCGAACGCTACGGCCTCTTCGGGCAGCTGACGGAGAAGCTCCACCCCCGGGAGCCCCACCACTACCTGGCGTTCCTCGCGCTGGAGCGGGGGAGGACCGGCCGCGGCCTGGGCACCCTGCTGCTGGAGGAGCATCACCGCAAACTCGACGCCGAGGGGATCCCGGCCTATCTGGAGGCGAGCAGCGAGGCGAGCCGGCGGCTCTATCTCCGCCACGGCTACGTCGACATGCCCGAGTTGCTCCGGCTTCCCGGCGGCCCGGTCATGTACCCCATGTGGCGCGAGCCCCGCTCGTCCGGGCAGGCCGGATAGCCGTATCGGTGGGGGACGGGACGGTCGGCTGACCGCTCAGCCGCCGCCCGTCTCCTCGGCCCGGGTGGACACGTACGCCCCCTGTCCCTCGATCGTGTACACGAGGCCCTCGCCGCTGAGCACCTCGACGGCGCGGCGTACGTCTTCGGCGGCGAACCCGTGCTCACGCACAAGACGCTCCTCGGACGGCGAGGGGCGTCGGGCTCGATCCGGCCGCGCACTATCTCCTCGCGAAGCATCGCCGCGAGCCGCCGGTGCGCGGGGACCGGTTCCTCGGGATCGTTGGTGACGGCCACGCCCCACCACTGCCCGGACCCGTCCGATCCAACCCTTGCCCTCCGCCGTCTCAGTCCCGGACGGGCTCGGCGTGGCGATCGGCCGCGGGCTCCGGACGGGGCGAGCGCAGCGCCGGAGCGGTGAGGGCCACGAACAACGCCAGCACGGCGGGCACCAGCAGCGCGTGCGGAAGGGTGACGGCCTCGGCCAGGCCGCCGATCAGAACGGGACCGGCGAGGAAGCCGGTGTAGCCGAGGCTCGCCACGGCGGCGAGCGCGCGGCCCGACTGGGCCGGGTCGCGGTGCCCGGCGGCCGAGAACACCTGCGGGATGATGCACGACAGGCCCGCGCCGAACAGACCGAACCCGACGACCCCGGCAACGGGTTCGCCGACGAGGATCCCGGCCGCGAGACCTGCCCCGGCGAGCCCTCCGCAGCAGCGCACCAGCGTGACCTGCCCCAGCCAGGCGGCGAGGCGGTCCCCGGCGAACCTGCCCGCCGTCATCATGATCGAGAACGCGGCGTACGCGGCAGCGGCGAAGCCGGGGGAGGAGCCCAGGTTGTCACGCAGGTAGACCGAGCCCCAGTCGGCCGCGGCGCCTTCGCCGATCATGCAGCAGAACGCGAGGACGCCGAGGAGCAGCACGGTGCCGCCGACGCGCCGGCGTGCGGGTCGCGCCTCGGGGGAGCCCGGCTGCGCCGCCTCCCGCGCCGGCTCGTCGCGCGTCGCCCAGCGGGCGCTCAGCAGGGCGATGAGCAGGATCACCGCACCCATCGCCGCGAAGGTGACGCCGGGGCTCATCCCGGCGTGGGCGAACATGCCGCCGGCGGATGCCCCCACGAACCCTCCGACGCTGAACACCGCGTGGAAGGACGACATGATCGACTTTCCGGACGCCCGCTCCACCACCACGGCGTTGGCGTTCATCGCGACGTCGAGCGTGCCGCAGACCGCGCCGAACACGAACAGGGAGAGCGCGAGCGCCGGCAGGCTCGGCATGTAGGCGGGAAGCACGAGGACGAGGCCCTGGGCGATGGCCACCGGCAGCATGGTCCGGTAGCTGCCGTAGCGGTCCACCAACCGGCCGACGACCTGCATGCCGGTGATGGCGCCGGCCGCGATGCCGAGCAGTCCCAGGCTGAGCGCGCCGTCGCTCAGCCGCAGGCCCGCCTTGATGGCGGGGATCCGGCTGGTCCACGTGCCCATGGCCATGCCGGACAGCAGGAACAGTCCGTAGACGGCCACGCGGGCGCGCAGAAGCGCCGGACGGGCGGGGACGGACAGAGCCATGTGGTGCTCCTCGGGGCGCTGGGAGGTTCGTACCGGAAGATTCGTCGGTGTCGTCGCGGGTGTCGTCGCGGGTGTCGTCGCGGGAGTGGCCCGGTGAGGGATGGCGGGACATCAGGCCGGCGTGCTGCCGCGGAGGTCCGCTCGTGTGCGATGCAGCCGTACGGACGGGCTGGGTGAACCTGTCGGCGCCGGCGAGGTGTGCGAACGATCAAGGAGGGTGTTCGCGCCTCCCGCGCGGGAAACCGCCCGGCTTGGCGACCTCCCGGAACGGCATCTGAGGGCGGAACCCGGGGTCGGAGGAGGACTCCCGTCTCGCGTATCCGCCCGGCCCAGGTCCGACGCGGGGGCGATCCCAGGACGACGGCACCCCTGCGGGTGCTCAGGTGACGGGAACGGAGGCGGGAACGGTGCGCACGGCGACGCCGGCGGCGGTGAGAGCATCGTGCTGGTCCCGGGGGATGTTCTCGTCGGTGACGACCACGTCGAGCCGGTCGAGCCCGCAGACCGCGCCGAACGCCGTACGGGTGAACTTCCCCGAGTCGCACGCGACGACGACGCGGCGGGCCGAGGCGATCGCGGCCTGTTTGATGGCGACCTCCGGCAGGTCGTGCGCGGTCAGGCCGTGTTCGGCCGACAGGCCGCAGCAACCGATCACCGCGGTGTCGAACCGGAGGGCCTTGATCGACGTCTCGGTGAGCGGCCCCACGAAGTTCATCTCCCCGTGCCGCACCTCCCCGCCGGGCAGGACGAGGCGAACGCGGGGTGCGCCCGCCAGTTCCTGCGCCGCCTGGAGCGCCAGCGGCAGGATGGTCAGGCGGCGCTCGCGTACGGCTCGGGCGACTTCGAGCGCGGTCGTGCCGCCGTCGAGCAGCACGGCCTCGCCGTCGGCCAGCAGGCCGGCGACCTCGGCGCCGATGCGGCGCTTGGCATCGATCGCCTCCCGCTCGCGTACACCGAACGGCGGCTCCTCGCCCCGCAGCAGCAGGCTCAGGGCGCGCCGCGAACGCGCCGCACCACCCCTTGCTGGGCGAGTTCGTCCAGGTCGCGGCGGATGGTCATCTCCGAGACGCCGTACGCCAGCGCCAGTTCGGACACGGAGACGCTGTCGGACGTACGCAGCGCGTTCATGATGGCCCGGATCCGTTCGGCACTTTCCATGCGTGCATTTGAACACAGCCTATGTGCGAAAGCAAATAAATCTACATCGTAAAGGTGGCAGACTGGTTACATGCGCGCGAGCCGGTTGCTGTCCCTGCTGCTCCTGCTACAGACACGCGGCAGGATGACCGCCACCGAGATCGCCGAAGAGCTGGAGGTTTCCGTCCGCACCGTCTACAGGGACGTCGAAGCCCTGTCGGCCGCCGGTGTGCCCGTCTACGCCGACCGTGGGCCGCTCGGCGGATATCGGCTGCTCGACGGCTACCGTACCCGCCTGAACGGGCTCACGGTCGAGGAGGCGTCCTCCCTGTTCCTCGCCGGCCTCCCGGGGCCGGCCGCCGAACTCGGGCTCGCCGACTTCGCCGCCGCGGCGGAGCTGAAGCTACTGGCCGCGCTGCCGCCCGAGCCGCGTTCCCACGCGGCCAAGATGCGGGAGAGATTCCACCTCGACGTGCCGGGCTGGTATCGCGGCGCCGACGAGGCGCCGTTCCTCATGGAGGTCGCCGAGGCGGTGTGGGAGGAGCGGATGCTCCGGCTCCGCTACCGCCGATGGGGACCGACCGAGGTGGAGCGGCTGGTGCATCCCTACGGGCTGGTTCTCAAGGGCGGTTCCTGGTATCTCGCCGCCGCCTGCTCGGGCACGGTGCGGACCTACCGGGTGAGCCGGATCATCGAGGCCGAGGTGCTGTCCGAGCGCTTCGAACGGCCGCAGGACTTCGATCTCGCCGATTTCTGGCGCGGTTTCGCCGCGGAGTTCGCCTCACGCATGTACACGGCCGAGGCGGTGATACGGCTCGCGCCCGGCGCGGAGGACCTGCTCCGATACACCCTGGGAGGAGACGTCGTCGACAAGGCGCTCGCCGACGGACAGCCGGAGCCCGGCGGCTGGACCCGGCTGACGCTGCCGATCGAGTCCCTCACGCACGCCCGGTGGCTGTTCCTGCGCATGGGCGTCCTCGTCGAGGTGCTGGAGCCGGCCGACCTCCGCGCGCTGATGGCCGAGGCCGTCGCGGACCTGTCCCGCATGTACGGCACGGCGCCGGAGGACGAGCCCGGCGCCGGACGCTGAAGCGGCCGGCACCGGTCCCGGGGCGGACTGCCGGGTCGTTCCGGTTTCGGCCCGCGAGGAAGCTGAGCACGGAAATCAGCCTCGCTGCGGCGCAGTCCCGGCACCCGGCGCCGGGAACCCGAGGGCAGCCCGGCCTGCTCGGAGGATCTTCGCGCGCCGCGAGGTCAGGAACTCGCGGACCTCTTCACGGTTGTCCACCCCTCGACGGGTACGTCCCGCCCGCGGCCGTAGGGATGTACTGCTGGTACACCCCATGACGGTGACTCGCTGCGCGCGCCAAGAGACGGTTACCTGGCAGGCGTGGCGAGCAGGGCGTGGCCCGGATCAAGGCGCTGACCGGCGCCATCGACCCGGGCAAGATCTTCGACCTCACCCTTCCCCTTGTCCAGGTCGCCGAGGGCTACCGGGCCATGGACGAACGCCATGCCATCAAGACCCTCCTGAAGTCCTGACCGCATCCGATCGCCCGCGCCGGGAGGACCGGCCGCTAACCATCACGCTCACAGACAAGGAACGACCATGCAGATCACGCGAAGCTCGATCGACACCGTCAAAGGCCCGGCAGACTGGTTCACCGGCGAGGTCTACATCGACGCCGTCGCCGCCGCTCCCGCCCCGTCCCGCGTCACCGCCAATCTGGTGCACTTCATGCCCGGGGCGCGGACCCACTGGCACCGCCACCCGCTGGGCCAGACCGTCTTCGTCACCGAAGGGATCGGCCTGTGCCAGCGTCGGGGCGGGCCGGTCGAGGTCATCCGGCCCGGTGACCGCGTGCTGTTCGAGGCCGATGAGGAGCACTGGCACGGCGCCGCACCGAACCGGCTGATGGTCCACCTGGCCATCAACGAGAGCGACGCCGACCACGACGTCGTGCACTGGCTGGCACCTGTCACCGACGAGCAGTACGCCGCCGCCCCGGCCACCGGATGACCCCGCTCTGCCAGACGACACCGAGCCGTCAACAGGATGGACCAGAGACCGCCCATGCCCGTGCCTCTCTTCGTCTTGCTGTCGCGATGGCACTGGCCGTGGCTATGACGGCTTGCAGTAGCGGCCAGTCGGCTCCCTCCGCCGAGCCGTCTTCGGAGCCGTCCGTCTCGTTCCGTCGGCCGGCCGCGTCGCAGACACCCTCCGCACCGCCTGAGAGGAACAGCGCCATGAACATTCGTGTCACCCTCGACGGGCAGAGCGTCGCCGCCACCCTGAACGGCAGCCCCGCCGCCCGCGACCTGGCCTCCCTGCTCCCGCTCACCCTGGACCTGGAGGACTTCCACGGCACCGAGCGGATCGGCTACCCGCCCCGCAAGCTGACCACCGACGGCGCCCCCGAACCGGCTGCGGCCAAGGCCGGAGACATCGCCTACTTCGCGCCGTGGGGCAACCTCGCGCTCTTCTACCGCGACGGTCCCTCAGCCTCCGCCGACCTGCTGATCCTGGGCCACATCGACGCCGACACCGACCAGCTCGCCAAGGCCCGGCGCATCACCATCCAGACCTCGCCTTGACCGAGCCGGCACCAGACCCGCACCGGGCCCGTACCGCACACCTTCGCACTGGTAGCCGCAGATCGACGCGGAACACGATGTCGGAGTAGGAGCGGTGTCGGTCACCACGGTCTCGGGGCGCGGGCCGCCGTCGCGGGCCTCTCAGCGGCTCAGCGCGGTCTCCCGTTCGACCCGCGACAGCTTGCCGGGATTGCGGACGAAGTAGATCCCGGCGACGAGGCCGTTCTCGATCCGCATCGTCACGACGCCGTCGATCTCCCCGTCGATCCGCATGATGAGCCCCGGGCAGCCGTTGACCTGCACCGGCTCGACCGACACCTCGGCGCCGAACCTGCTCAGGCCGGCGGTCAGCAGGCGGGCCACCTTGCCGGCCCCCACGACGGGTCGCGCCACGGCCCTCTTGATTCCGCCGCCGTCGCTCAGGACGACGACGTCGGGGGCGAGGATGTCGAGCAGGCGTTGCAGGTTGCCGGTCTCGACCGCCTGTTGGAAGGCCTGGAGGGCGTCGCGGGTCTCGGCCGGGGAGACGACGTCGCGTGGGCGTCGGGCGGCGACGTGTGAGCGGGCGCGGTGGGCGATCTGGCGTACGGCGGCCTGGCTCTTGCCGACGGCCTCGGCGATCTCGTCGTAGTCCAGGTCGAACACCTCGCGCAGGACGAACACCGCCCGCTCGGTGGGCGTGAGCGTCTCCAGCACCAGCAGCATCGCCGTCGAGACGCTGTCGGCCAGCTCGACGTCCTCGGCCACATCGGGCGCGGTCAGCAACGGCTCGGGCAGCCACGGCCCGACGTACGACTCCCTGCGCCGGCCGAGCGTACGCAGCCTGCTCAGCGCCTGGCGGGTGACGATCCGCACCAGGTACGCACGCCGATCCTGCACGGTACCGAGATCGACGCCCGCCCACCGCAGCCAGGCCTCCTGCAGGACGTCCTCGGCGTCGGCGGCCGAACCGAGCATCTCGTAGGCGACGGTGAACAACAGGTTGCGGTGGGCGACGAACGCCTCCGTGGCCGGATCCGTGACGGAATCCATCCGGCCGCCGCCGGCGAGCGGCTCGGCCGCGTCCATTCGTCCCTCGCTCATCAACGACTCCTGCCTCATCGCTCCCGACTGTGCCACACGCACGAGACGCCGGTTCCCGCAGGTCTGTGACACCCGCGGCCGGTGGCGTACGTCACACAGCCGCGCTGTCACAGGGGGCGGGCCGCCGGCGTCTCGTGTTCGCCAGGACGCCGCGCGGACGATCCGCGCGGCACGCGACTCAACGGAGTGAGGACGAATGACGAACTCGGAGCGGACCTCGGTGCTGATCACCGGTGGCAACAAGGGACTCGGTTTCGAGGCGGCCCGGCGGCTCGGGGAGGAAGGCTGGACGGTCTTTCTCGGCTCGCGCGACGAGGGCCGAGGACGGGCGGCCGCCGACAAGCTGACCGCCGGCGGCGTCGACGTGATCATGGTCCCGCTCGACGTGACCTCGGACGAGTCGGTGGCCGGTGCCGTACGACTCGTCCGCGAGCACACCGACCGCCTGGACGTACTGATCAACAACGCCGGCACGCCGGGAAAGGTCGTCGCGCCCGCGGAGACGACGGTGGAGGAGATCCATTCCGTCTACGACACCAATGTCTACGGGCCGATCAGGGTCACGAACGCGTTCCTTCCCCTGCTGCAGGCGGCGGACCATCCGCGTGTGGTGATGGTCTCCAGCGGCGGCGGCTCCTTCGCGGTCGTGACCGATCCGGATCAGCCAGTCTCGAAAATGCACGAGCTCGCCTACAGCTCGTCGAAGGCGGCGCTGAACATGATCACCGTTCGGTACGCCCAGGCGCTCCCGAAGGTCAAGTTCAACGTCGCCACTCCCGGAGAAGTCGCGAACCGCACGTTCGCCGCCACCGACATGAACAATCACACCGGTCAGCTGACGGTCACCGAGGGCACCGATTCGATCGTCAGACTCGCGATGATCGACGCCGACGGGCCGACGGGGATCTTCATCGACCGCCTTGGCCCGATCGGGTGGTGACCGCCGCCTCCGGCAGCGGGGTGGACGGCCAGCATCAGGAGCCGGTGAGGATGACGAGTCGCTGGGTCGCCCGGGTCATGGCGACATAGCGGTCGACCGCTCCCTCGATGCCCTCGCCGAACCTCTCCGGGTCGATGAGGACGACCAGGTCGAACTCGAGTCCCTTCGACAGCTCGGGGGTCAGCGACCGGACGCGGGAGGTCTCCTCGAACGAGGGGTCGCCGATGACGCAGGCGGTTCCTTCGGCATGCTCGGCGAGCCAGGCGCCGAGAATCGCGCCGAGATCCGAAACGGATCCGTGGACGACGGGGACGCCACTGCTGCGGATGGAGGTCGGCACGTTGGCGTCCGGGAGAACGGCCCGGATGACCGGCTCGGCCTCCGCCATGACCTCTTCCGGCGTCCGGTAGTTGATGCTCAGGGAGGCCAGGGTGATCCGGTCGAGCCCGATCCGCTTCAGCCGTTCGTGCCACGACTCGGTGAACCCGTGCCTGGCCTGGGCGCGGTCCCCGACGATGGTGAAGCTCCTGGACGGGCAGCGCAGCAGCAGCATCTGCCACTCCGCGTCGGTGAGCTCCTGAGCCTCGTCCACGACGATGTGCGCGAACGGCCCGGCGAGCCGGTCCGGGTCGGCGGCGGGCAGCGCGGACTCGTCGACCAGGGCTTCCTGCAGGTCCTGTCCGCGCAGCATCGACATCACGAGCATCTCGGAGTCGTCGGCCTCGATCAGGTCGTCGACGACCCGCGCCATGCCTTCGCGCTGGGCCGCGACAGCGCGTCCTGGCGGCGCCTGCGCCGTGAGGCCTCCGGGTCGCCGAGCCGCTGCCGCGCCGCGTCCAGGAGCGGCAGGTCGGACACCGTCCACGCCTGGGCGTCCGCGCGCTGCAGCTTCCGTACGTCGTCCACGCTGAGCCAGGGAGCGCACATCCGCAGGTACGCGGGCACCGACCACAGGTCGCCGACGAGGTCGGTCGCTTCGATGAGCGGCCACGCGCGGTTGAAGGTCGTGAGCAGCTCCCTGTCCCGCAGCAGCGACCTGCGGACCAGCTCGGCCGGGGCGTCGCCGTCGTGCTTGTCCACCAGGATCGTGAGCAGCTCCTCCCAGATCTGGTCGCGCGCCTCGTTGTGCGGTGTGCCGGGTTCCGGTGCTTCGAACGCCTCGGCCCAATCGTCGGCGCTCAGCCGGATGTCGGACCAGGGAGTCGTGACCGTCATCTCCTTGGTGGGCGGGTTCTCGTAGAACCTGACGGCCGGCTCGATGGCCTTCACCAGATCCGCGGACGACTTCAGGCGGGCCACGTCCGGGTCGGTCTCCACTGCCGCCGCGGCGCCCTCGGGGACGAGGTCCCGCAGGGTGCAGGTCTGGACGCCCTCCTCTCCGAGGCTGGGCAGCACGTCGGCGACGTAGGCCAGGTAGGGCTGATGCGGACCGACGAACAGCACGCCGCCCCGGCGCTGACCGAGGCGAGGGTCGGAGTAGAGGAGGTAGGCGGATCGGTGCAGGGCGACGACGGTCTTCCCCGTGCCGGGACCGCCGTCGACGACGAGAGCGCCCTCGGACCCCGCGCGGATGATGGCGTCCTGGTCTGCCTGGATGGTGCCGAGCACGTCGCGCATCCGCGGCGACCGGCTGCTGCCCAGGCTGGCGATGAAGGCGGACTGGTCGTCGAGCGCCGCGTGCCCTTCGAACCCGTCCAGGGTGAACACCTCGTCCCAGTAGTCGCTGATCCGGCCGCGGGTCCAGCGATACCTGCGGCGGCTGGTCAGCCCCATCGGGTTGGCGTGGGTGGCTCCGAAGAACGGCTCGGCCGCGGGGGAGCGCCAGTCGAGCAGCAGCCGGCGGCCCGCGCTGTCGGTGAGGCCGAGCCGTCCGATGTACACGGGCTCGGAGTCGTCCTCGCCGACCATGTGTCCGAGGCACAGATCCAGGCCGAAGCGGCGCAGCACGCGCAGGCGAGCGGTCAGCCGGTGGACCTCCAGGTCCCGGTCCAGCGCCTGCCGGCCTGTGCCGCCGGGTGCCCTGAGTTCGGCGTCGAGGCGGCCGGACAGCTCGGCGATCGACTGTTCGAGGCTTTCGGCGATGGCCGCGAAGTGCTGCTCATCGGCGGCGATCAGCTTCGGATCGGCCTTGTGGGCGAGGCGGTCGGGAAGGTCGAACGCGCTGGTGGGCAGCGGGTTCACGTCATCAGCTCCGATCTGGGTCGCTTGCGACCATTACGCGCACCAAGGTGCCCGAACCAGCGCGACGAACCCGGTGGCCATGACGAGCAGGCGTGGACACCTATGGCTGTTGCCGGTTCGGGTCGCCAGGCTGCGCAGGTTCTCGTGTTCCTGGGTTCTGGCGCGACGATCCCGCCGTGGTTCAGGCGAGCACCGGCGGCCTTTCCCGGCCGGCCGCGTCGAGCCCCGTCACGGGCTCGACGCCCCCGCGGGACCCGTACGTCGACAACGACACACGCACGTCGCCTCCCCCGTTTTCCGCAGGCGCTGCTTCCGGGCGACGATTTTGCGGCACGACCGGGGTCTTGCCGCAAGCCCCCCTGTCCGCTATACGTTGAAAATGGAAAGGAGCGGGAGTCCCCGCTCTCTCCATCGCCTGAGCGCGCGCCGGACCCGCGTGTCCGCAAGAGCCGAGCCGTTGCCTCCGTCACCACGAAGCCGGCCACAGTTCGAGCGACGCCTTCTTGACGGCCCCGAACTCCTACAGCGAACATCGTGTTCGTCTGCTCTGGCGTCGAGAATCCGGAGCGGAAGCCCGCGGTCGTCGCCGGCTTCCGCGGCGGGCGCTACATCTCGGCTGAAGCCGGCCTGCGCGGCGAATGGCGGCCCGGCGGCTCGTCCAAAGCCGGCTTCGACGCCTACGCCACCTCGAAGCAGTGCAACCTCGCCACCGTGCTCGCGTTCGCGCGTGAGACTCCGCGGCTGCGCTTCAACGCGGTCGAACCGGGCTTCAATCCGGGCACCGGCCTCGGCCGCGATGCGAACGCCGCCGTCCGGTTTCTGGCGAAGTACGTCGCCGCGCCGCTCGCGCCCCTCATCAAGTACTGGAGCACCCCGAAGCGTGCCGCCCGGATGATCACGGGGGTACTGACCGACGGGTCGGATCGGACAGGGGTGTACTACGACGAGAACGGCAAGCCGATGGTTGGCTCCGCTCAGGTCCGTGACCCTGCTTTCGCTGACCGCGTCGTCGCCGAGACCCGCGCGCTGCTCGCCACCATTTCCGTGGACGCAGCATCCACGGGTCGCGGCAGCTTCCGCTGGTCCAGGCCCATCGGCGTACGTCCAAACCTGCGGACGTGGGCTCTTTGCGCAGACGGATGGCCGACATGACCAGTGGCGAGCATGGACCGACCCTGGCCCAGCCGGCAACCAGACCGCGGCAACCGAGCGGTGACCGAGTCCGGGTGACACCCCGACGCTGCCCAGCAGAATCGACCGGAAAATTATCGACCGGAGTTGTCGTATCTGGGCCGCGTCGTTCGTAGCCAGGGTGAACGGTCGCCCACGAGGGTGCTGTCACGACCAGCCGTCACGACCAAGGGAGATGCCGACCGATGCAGCAGCACTCACAGGCCAAGATCCACCAAATGTTCGAGCTCGTCGAGCCGATCGCCACCGTCACCTTCTCCGAGGTGGCGAACGAGGCGTTCCTGGCCGTCGGCATGCGCAATTACTGGGACGGATACTTCGCGGGCCGGGCCGCACCGCTGGGGCCGGCACCGGCCGAGGTGGTACACGCGGTCTTCTACAACTTCGCCGACGGCGAGGTAGCACGCCACATCCCCTGGGTGTGGGGAAAGATCACCCCGCAGGAGGCAATCGCCGTGCGCGAACGGGGCAGCACCGCCGCCCTGCGGCAAATGATCGGAGAGCTTGCCGACTCGCCCGGTCTGGTGCGGGCCGCCGACCTCGCCACCCGAGCAGCGGTCAGCGCGCCGACCGAGGGCCGACCACTGTACGCCGGGCTGCGGGCGCTCGACGTGCCCGAGGAGCCGGTGGCCAGGCTCTGGCACGCGGCGACGCTGCTGCGGGAGCACCGCGGGGACGGCCACAACGCCGCCCTTCTCGCTCACGGCATCGGCGGCACCGAGGCCCACGTCCTCATGGCTGTTTCCCTCGGAATGAGGGCGGAGGAGTTCGGCCGGATCCACCACCTGCCCAAGGCACGGCTCACCGCCGTGGTCGACGGGCTGCGCGGCCGCGGCCTCGTGGACGCCGCCGGCGGGTTCACCGACGCCGGCCGGGAGACCAGGCAGCGGATCGAGGCGCTCACGGACGAGCTGGCCGCGCCGGCGTACGACGTGCTCAGTGCGGACGAGTTCGACGAACTGGCCGCAGGGCTCGAGCCGATCGCCGCCGCCGTATGGGCCTTCGACAGCTGAGCAGGCGCATCACGCTGCTGGGACGGCCACGACCCCAGCCCGGCCACCGAGGTGAGCAGGTCGTTGCGCGGGATCACCCGGCTGGCGTAATCGAAGGCGCCGCCGCAAAGCGGCTCGCCCTGAGCGAGGTGGCGGTAAGGGCAGGTGTTTCCCGGCAGGCTCTCCCACCGCCACAACAGGCCCTGCCGGAGCCCGGAGAGGGTCGTGTGGGCGGCCCTCTCCGGTGTCAACGGGACATCGATCGGCACAACGTGCCGCGATCGGTCACGGGCTGGTGCAGGTGAACGAGGGGGGCGACGGCGTGCCGGTAGCGAGGAACCCGAAGGTGGCCGAGCCGCCCGCCGGGAGTGAGCCGTTGAAGGAGGCGTTCTTCACCGTCACCGCGGAACCGCTCGTGCTCAGCGTGCCGTTCCACAGCTGGGTGATCGTCTGGCCGCTGCCGAGCGTCCACCTGACGGTCCAGCCGTTGACCGCCGAGCCGCCCGTCGTCACCGTGACCTCTCCCTGGTAGCCGCCGGGCCACGAGTTCACCGTGTGGTACGCGGCCACGCAGGCACCCGGCGGCGGGGGCGACGGACTGGTGGACGGCGAGGGCGAGGGCGACGGAGAGCGTGACGGGCTGGACGAGGGGGAGGCGCTCGGCGACGGCGACGACCCGCCCGGCGGCACGTACGGGCATTTGTTGCGGTACATCGAGATGTTGCTGGAGTCCGCCAGCGGGCACAGGAACTGGGTGTATCGGGTGTCGTTGTCCACCCAGATCTTCAGCCACGGGATCAGCACCCGCATCTCGGTCGTGTTGGCCCGCGTCGCGAACAGGTGGTCCACCCCGGTGATCTCCACCCACGCGCTCGGCGTCGTGGCCGGCAGCGTACTGTACAGCCCGTTGAGATACGACTGCGTGACCGTCGTGTCCCGCTGCCCCGAGATGAACATCGTCGGCACCCGGTCGTTGTACAGGTCGTAGTTGCCCACCGGAGAGCCGGGCGCCAGCCCGACCCCGGCCTTGAGGGAGGGTCGCCGGAGCAGCGCGCTGAGGACTCCCGCGCCGCCCGCGGAGTGGCCGACGACCGACAACCGGTTCGGGTCGACCCGGTCGCGTACCGAACTGCGCTGGGTGAGGTAGTCCAGCGCGGCGAGCAGCTGGGTCCCTCGCGCGTCCGCGCTGTCGGTGCGGCTGTTGGTCTCGATGCCGATCACCACGAAGCCGAACGAGGCGAGCCAGGGACCCATCCAGGCCTCTTCGTTGGCGAACAGGGCGGAGTAGCCCGGCACGATCGCGACCCCGCCGAACGTCCCCTGGCTGGTGTCGGTCGGGTAGTAGATGACTCCGCCGCCGAAGCCGTTGCCGGCCGGCACGCTGGTCTGGGCGGTCGCGAAGGTCCCCCTGGTGGCCGCGACGCTCGCCACGGTCGGGTTCGGCCCGCGCTGGAAGGGGTTGTCCGCGGCCGACGCCGGCCGGGCCGCGATGGCCGCCGAGAACAGCCCGAGGACGGCCACCGCCGCCGCCATCAACCGGCCCATCGCACGCCGGAGCGACCGGCTCCGCGAGCCGGGCCCGGACGCGGACGAATCCGTGGGGGGTCGCCGGGTTCCCGGCGGCGGAACGGCGTGTGCGCGCATGCCTGAGCCTCCATGACTGCAACCAGAAAAAGGAGAAACGCGGGGCATTCAACGCTGGACGCCGTGCTCCGTGCAAGGGAGCGCACTCCACGAGGGCGTCGCGAACGGTGGACCTCCGCCCCGCGCACCACCACCGGACAGCGGAGACCACCTCGGGGCTCAGTGTGGAAACCTCACCGAAGTGTGTCAAGAGTGGGATACCGCTGCGAAAGTCTCGTGCCGTCTAAATCACCTCGTGATCCCGGAACCGCCGCGGTCGGTGCGCGATCCGGGAGCGCAGACGCCCGGATGAATGTTTCATCCGTCGTCGCCGCCGGTGACCCCGGAGAGTCCCTCAATAGGGCAGTTGAGCCATGTTCGCCCTCTCCCGCGTTCGCGTCCGGACGTACCGCGTCACTTGACACCGTGCCCCCGCCGGGGCTTTGCTCCGCTCTACCACCACCGGTTGATCTCTCGAAGTGGAGGAGGACGAAGGCGGGTCGGACTGTTAGCGTTAACATTAGGTCGGGGGTATGCCTGCGGCCAACGTGTCCGAGCCGGGGTCAAGACGCACCCGTTCGCGGTCACGGCCGAAGCCTCGCTCGATGTAGAAGAACTCGGTGAACTCCTGGGGACGACGGTCCCGAGATTGCGAAGCGCCTCGGCGTCGGCCGCTTCACGTTGTACCGGGCCGTCAATGGCAGCGAACCCATTTTCAGGGGTGCCGGCTAGATCGGCACCGCGCCCTGCCTCCATTGCTCCGCCAACTGTACCTAGAAGTGGCCAATGGTGGATTTGGTCCGGGCCGCGGCATCTTGAGCGTGCCCACGGGAGGCGCCTATCGAAGCAGAGAAATTACCTTCTACCATAAAATATGGAATGCTCGCCCGGATCCTTATGTCCCTCCCGGTTTGGTTTGGCTGCACAATTGGGGGACCGCGATCTGGTCACTCGTGGACTGTCGCGATCCTGCAGGCCCGATGTGGATATGGGATCCAATGGGTCCCTACCTGCGACAAGATCGACTCGGTCCAGAAGAGGGATCAGAGTAGATCGTTCTGTGTTGACGCCGCAAAACATGACCCTTGCCGAATGGCTGACCGAATGCTTGAGAGGATCCTTCGCAGAAGACTTCAGGCCTTCCAATCTTCGTGCTCTGGCGGAGAGACGAACGGGCAGGGCGACTTCAAAGCGAGCTACGTGATGTAGTTATGGCTGGCACGCCGAAAGTGCAGCCGTCGGAAATCACATCCCGAGCCCGCGCATGGGGTTGTCGCGCCACATGTCAGCTGCCCGGACGTACCCGTGGACGACGGGTGAGGTCTCGACCCAGCGGCCATGCCGGGCGATGGCCAGCATGGAACGGCCGGCGGCGGCTGCGGCCGACGTGCCGCCGGCGCGGAGTGAGTGCGCGGAGTAGCTGCCTGGGTTGTCCAGGCCCGCTGCCTCGGCGGCCGCCTTGACGCGCAGAACAGGCCACAGGCAGGCCGCAGTAGCCAGGACGGCGGCGGCGAGGGCGACGGCGAGCCCGGCGCGGTAGTCCGCCACGTCGGCATGGACAGCGTGGCCGAAGACGGTGGCCACGACGCCGAGGACGACTCCGCTGCCCACCTGCGCGGAGGCGATGAACAGGCCGGAGGCGAGGCCGTGTTCCTGGGGGCGGGCTCCGGCGATCGCGCTGATGTTCGCGCCGACGTAACTCATGGGGAAGCCCAGCCCCATAACGATGGTGGCGACGCCGAAGACCAGGATGCTGTCGAGCGATCCGAGCGTCTCCGTCCACAGGATGCCGAAGAGCATGAGGACCATGCCCGCGGTCGCGATCGGCCAGGCGCCGCGCCGCATGACTTGCCCGGCCCAGCGCTGCGCGGTCAGCAGGGTGAGGAATCCGCCCGGCGCGAAGATGAGCCCTACTTCGAGGGGCGACCAGCCGTGGGCGTTCTGGAGGTAGAGCGTGGCGACGAACTGCCAGGCGATGTAGCTGCCCTGGAGCAGGAGGATCGTGATGTTGCCGCGGGCGAGACCGGGCCTGCGGAAGATCGCCAGCGGGACGAGCGGAGAGCGACGCACCCGCTGCGTCTGGACGAAGGCGGCACCGAGAACGGCGGCCGCCGCGAGGGAGCCGATCGTGAGGCTGCTGCTCCAGCCGTGGCTGGAGCTCAGGGAGACGCCGTAGACGAGGGCCATCAGGGCCGTGGTGACCGTCAGCGCCCCGAGTACGTCGACGCGCTGGCGCTCGGCATGCACCCCGGGGCGGGGGATGACCATGGGGGCCAAGATCAGCAGGACCAGCGCGAGAACAGCGGCACGAGCAGGACCAGCCGTCAGGTGCCGGCCGCCACCAGGCCGCCGAGGACCAGGCCGCCGGTGAAACCGATCGCCGAGATCGACAGGAACGCCCCGAGGCCTTGTGCCGTTTGGCTTCGTCGTCGTAGGTGTGCAGCAGGATCGACAGGGCTGCGGGGGCGGTGAAGGCAGCGGTGATGCCCTTGACGAGGCGGGCCGCGATCAACACGGTGGCGCTGGTGGCGAGCCCGCCCACGACGCTGGCCAGGACGAACACGGCCAGCGCGGCCAGCAGCAGCCGCTTGCGGTCGAACAGGTCGGCCAGTCGGCCGCACAGGAGCAGGAACCCGCCGTATCCCAGGATGTAGGCGGTCACGACCCATTGGAGCGTCTGCGGCGTCATGCCGAGCGCGTGCTGGATCTTGGGCAGCGCGGGACCCATCGCCGCCACGTCGAAGGCGTCGATGAACTGCACGCCGCACAGCACGGGGAGCAGCAGGGCGGTCTGCCAGGCGGTTCTTGTGGTCGGGGGGTGTGGCCGTAGGGCCGTTGGCGTTGTCATGGGGGTTTTCCTCAGGGAAATTCGCAGAAGCGGAGCAGGGGTGGGGCGCGGGCGCGGTTTGCATGTGGGCGAGAGCGGGCGGCGGAATTGGTGCTGCCGGTGCCGGGCCGCGCGGGGCCGGGGTTCAGGAGGTGGGGGAGGTCTCGAAGTGGCCCTGGTCGAGGTCGCCGATGAGGTCGGACCTGGTGGGGTTACGGTTCGTGAGGGCCGGGTTCGGGTGCTCGATGTCGGGTTGTGGGGCCAGAGCATGGGGCCGACGCCGAGGAAGCCGAAGTGGGCGCCGGCTTCCTCGGCGGGTTACCGGCTGTCAGCACGCCCGTGTGGCGGCCTGCCGGCCGTCACCGCGCGGCCGGACCGCCCGAACCGGACGCTCAGGGCTGACGGGCAATGAACTGGCGGCGCAGGTATCCGTACCAGGCGTGGACGTACGCGGCACTGACCGCGGCTTCGGGGGCGAAGAGGTCCCAGGCGTGGTAGGCGCCGGGGTACAGGTGCAGTTCGACGGGCACACCGCTGGCCTGGAGCCGCGTCGCATAGCTCAGGTCCTCGTCGCGGAAGACGTCGAGTTCGGCGGCCGCGATGAAGGTGGGCGGCAGGCCGGTGAGGTCCGTCGCGCGCGCGGGTGCGCTGTACGGAGGCACCTCGTCGGAGCCGGCGCGGTCCCCGAGGATCAGGTTCCAGGCCAGGATGTTGGTCGCGCGGTCCCAGATGCCGATGTCGGTGACCTCGTGACTGGACGCGGTGGTGTTGCGGTCATCGAGCATCGGGTAGCTCAGCGCCTGGAACAGCGGCGCCGGCTCGCCCTGGTCGCGGATCATGAGCGCGGTGGCTGCGGCGATACCACCGCCACCGCTTTGCCCGGCCAGGGCGACGCGGTCCTCGTCGATGTCGAGCGCGGCTGCCTGACTGCGAAGCCAGCGATAGGCGAGCAGGCCGTCCTCGGCGGCGGCCGGGGCGGGAGCCTCCGGCGCGAGCCGGTAGTCGACGGAGGCGACGATGCAGCCGACCTCCAGGACCAGGTGCTTGAGGGTGGGATCGTCCTGGGCCGCGTACCCGAGGACCTGCCCGCCGCCGTGGAACCAGAGCAGCACCGGAAGCGGCCCGGCTGCCTCGGTGGGCCGCAGCAGCCGGATGGGGAGGGTGGATCCGTCCGGGCGGACCACGGCGACCTCTTCGACCGACACGGACGGCTCATCCGGTATCTGGGCCGCGATCGCCTCGGCGAAGGCGCGGACGCCGGCGCGCGTGCCCTCCAGGTCGCTGAGGTCGAACACCCCAGCCTCCGTCATCGGCACCGCCTTCAGGACCTCGGCGAGTTCGGGGTCGAGCCGCTCGTGCGCGTTCTTGGTGTTCATGTCGTTCGTTTCCTCTCGGCTGCGCAGCAGCCGGTCGTACAGGGGGATGGCGGGTCGTTTGGACCGGTTCCGCCGGGCCGTCTGGATGGGCGCGGTGACCGGACCGGGATGGAGAAGAGGGGGCCTCAGCGCGGGGTGGTCGCGGGGGCATCGAAGTAGTGGCCCTGGCCGAGGTCGTCGACAAGGCCCGGCTGGACGGGCTTCCAGCCCAGGAGGTCCCGGGTCAGCGTGCTCGAGGACGGGTTGTCGGCCTGGGCGTGGGCGCTCAGGAAGCCGAAGTGGGCCTCGGCCTGGGTCGGCGGGATGCTGACCACGGGCAGGTTCAGCCCGCGGCCGATGCCCTCGGCGATCTGCCGGAAGGTGATCCCCTCGTCATCGACGGCGTGCAGCCGTGACCCCGCCGGCGCGGATTCCAGCGCCAGCCGGTACAGGCGTGCCGCATCCAGCGTGTGCACGGCGGGCCACCGGTTGGCCCCGTCTCCGACGTAGGCGGAGACGCCCTTGGAGCGGGCGATGGAGATGAAGGTCGGGATGAAGCCGTGGTGGTCGAGCGAGCTGTGCACGGTCGGAGGGAGCCGGACGACGGACGAGCGGATGCCGCGCTCGGCAAGTGCGACCACCGCGTTCTCGGCCTCGATCCGCGGTCCTGCGTCGAGCACGTCGGCCTCGGTGAGCAAGCCCTGCAGTCCCGCGAAGGCGAACAGCGCGGTTCCCGACGTGGCCACCAACGGCTTGCCGGTGCCGGCGAGCGCGTTCCCGAGCGTGTCGATGGCGCGCAGATCCGCCGCAACCGCGCCGTCGAAGTCGCCGGCGAACATGGCGTCGTGCTTGAAGGCCAGGTGAATGACACCGTCGGCCGCGGCGGCGGCCGCGGCGAGGCCGTCGAGATCGTCGAGATCGCCTCGGTGCACCTGGGCGCCGGCAGCCGTCAACGCGGCGGCGGACTTGTCCGAGCGAGCCAGCCCGACGACCTGGTGTCCCGCTTCGAGGAGTTCGGGGACGACGGCGGAGCCGAGATGTCCGGAGGCTCCGGTGACGAATACGCGCATGGCGTGCGCCTTCCTGCTGCGGGCTCCCGACCAGGGGGCAGAGAGCCGTGATGTCAGTTCGTGACATCACCGTAGCACCCATGTCAGCCCCTGTCATCATTCTGATGTCAGATTCTGTCATCGGTGTGTAGGATCGGAGCATGAGCCGATGGAAACCCGACGCACGAGGCCGCCTGGAGAAGGCGGCGATGGAGCTCTACAACGACAAGGGCTTCGAGGCCACCACCGTGGCGGAGATCGCCGCCCGGGCCGAGGTCACCGAACGCACCTTCTACCGGCACTTCGTCGACAAACGGGAAGTCCTCTTCCAGACCAACGCCCTGGCCGACGTCCTCGCGCACGCCACGGCCGCCGCCGCCGCCCCTCTGGCGCCACTGGAGGTGATCACCCACGCCCTGACCGAAGCCGCTCCGGTCTTCGAAGAACGCGCCGAACTGGTACGGCAGCGCCAAGCCGTCATCGCCGCCAATCCCGAACTGCAGGAACGCGAACTGGCCAAACTGGCCTCACTCGTCTCCACCCTCGCCCACGCGCTTCGGGAACGCGGTCTGGATTCCACCACCGCAGCACTCGCGGCCGAAATCGGGATCGCCGCGTTCAAGGTCGCCTTCGACCGCTGGATCAACGACCCCGACCAGCACACCCTCGCCCAGCACATTCGGGAAACCCTGGACGCCACCAGGCACCTCACCGCGCCCGCCGAACATGCCGCCGCGACCGACGACGGGAGCCTCCCAGGCCAGGAGAACGTGGCATGAATGCGGTGGGCACCCCGAGCAAGGGGCCCGCAGCTATCCGTCCTCGTCGTTGTCGGTCTCGTCGTCTCTGTACGGGTCGCGCAAGCCACCGCAGGCCCGGCGCCGGCGGCCGGGTGAAGGCATAGCGGCCGAGGAAGTTGATGTGGTCGTACTGGAGCGGGGACAGCCGGGCGAGCAACTCGTCGGTGACGGGAAAGCCGTCGGCCGCGAGCTGCTTGACGGCGGCGTCGATGTAGAGGCTGTTGAACAGCACCATGGCGTTCAGCGCCAGGCCGAGCGCGCCGAGCTGGTCCTCCATGCCCTCGCGGTAGTGCTGGCGCAGTTCGCCGCGCTGACCGAAGAAGATCTTCCGGGCGAGGCGGTGGCGGGCCTCGGTGACGTTGAGCTGGGCACCGATCATCCGCCGGTACGCCTCGTCGGAGACGAACTGGAGCAGGTGCAGGGTCTTGAAGATCCGCCCGTAGTGGGCGAATGCGTCGCCGAGCCCGGTGGGCTTGCCGTCGCGGGAGAGCATGCGGATCAGGTCGTGGCCGCGGATCTCCCCCAGGGTGAGCGACCCGGCCACGCGGAGCATGTCGCCCCAGTGGGCGCGTATCCGGTCCAGGCGGATGGTGTGGTTCGAGACCGGCTGGAGCGGCCCGTAGTCGGCCGTGGTGTTCGTGCGCCACAGCCGGGCATACGGTCTCCGGCTTCGGACCGCCGTCGCGCGCGTGGATCGCGTCCAGAATGAACAGAGAGTCGCGCAGCGTACCCGGCACGACCACCCCGCCCAGCCCCATCACATGGTCGTTGACCACGTTCAGCCAGGTGGCGCCCTTGTACCGCAGGCCGAAGTACCGGGGATTCGAACCCGCGTACAGGTTCTGCACGGGGACGGTAAAGCGGACACCGTCAGCGGAGGCAACCAGGCCGCCGCCCCAGGCCCGCACGACATCAATCTTCGCCTGTGCCTCGATGAACCTCCCGTTCGCCGCTGAGATGTTCTCCGCCCGGAAGTAGCCCTGATCGACCTGGACCAGACGGCCCCGGGTGAGCGCCGGGACGTCCGGCTTGATGACCGGGGTCATCCCGACGTTGAACGCCTCACTCAGCAGCACGGCGCACAGGCTTGTGGTGAAGCCCTCCATGCCGGAGTCGGCTCCGGAGATGTGCGTGAATGAGTCCGCCATGCCGGTCAGTTCGGCGACCTCCAGCAGCAGTTCGGGGAAGTCGACCTTCGGCGGCATGCCGTTGACCAGCTGGCGGAACGGTGGCATGAGCTTGGGCTCCTCGGCCTTGCCGAGCTTGGCAAGCTTCAGCTTGCCGCCCACGACCTCCAGCGCGGTGTTGCCCGGCAGCCCGGCGGCGACATGGACGTACGCGGCGTGCAGGGCGGAGGCGAGTTCGGCGAGATGTCCGGCCGGTTCGCTCTCCAGGCCGAGCGCGGTGAGCACCTTCGGCTCGGCGGCCGTCCGCTTCTCCCCGGCCAGCAGCTTGGCGCGGGGGTCGCCCCAGCGGTCGCCGTGCTTGGCGAACACGTCCCTCCGGCGCAGGGAGCGGTGCAGGTGCTCCAGGACGCAGAACGAGTAGGCGGCCTTGTCGACCAGGCGGTGTGGCAGGTTGGGTTGGCGAAGACCAGCCGCCGCCAGGAGCCGGTCACCAGGTCGGAGGCGACTTCCTCGGCGCCGACCTTCTTGCGGCCGATCAGGTCCGGCAGTCCCTTGAGCGCTTTTCACAATCGGGGCGCCGGCCTCGACCGCGCCGAAGTCGATGACCTCGACCAGGAGGCGGATGAAGCCGCGCGCGGTGCCGTAGCGGGCGACCAGTTCGGCCCGACATTCCGCGTCGTCGTCCCCGTCGCTGTCCGGGACCCGACCACGCATCCAGCACGGAGACGAGTTCGCCGGTGTCGGTCGCGGGCGGCGTCGTCATGAGTACGTCGACTGCCGCGGCGACCTTCTTCGCGGCCTTCCGCAACTGCGGCAAGGCTTTGAGCTTGGCGTCGTTGCCCATCCGCTCGGCCTTCGCCAGCAGCTTGGTGGCCATCAGCGCGTGCAGCAGGTCGAGCGCGTCGTCGACCGTCGCGGTCTCCAGGTGCCGCACGGTCGCCAGCAGGGTGGCGGTCTGCCGGGTCACCTCCAGGCGGACCGCAGCTACCATCCGGGCCAGCGTCGTGACCCCGGGCAGCAAAACCCGGTTGTTCACCAGCCACACCACCGCCCGGTCGAACAACGCGCGCGGCCCTCCAGCGAGGTCCACACCCGCGCCGCCAGGAACTCCCGCAGCCCCGCCTCGCCCGCGGCGAACTCGCGATAGCCGTACTCGTCACGGATCTCCCACGCGTGCTCGTATGCCGTCTGCGAGCGCGCCCCGTACTCAGCGAAGTGCTCGTCATCGATGCCGAGCTGCTCGGCGACGAACCGCACCACGCAGGCCGGGACCGCCGTGGGGTCCTCGGTCAGGAACGTGCCAAGCATCCGCACCGTGCCCCACCGCACCGCCCAACCTAACCGGGTCGCAGGACGACGCTTCGCCCGCGCCAGACCCAGGGCCTTGGTGTCCAGGCGGAAGAACTGTTCCAGCTCGCCGGGGGAGGGCTCCGTGGCGAACCGCCCGTAGCGGGCCTCTTGCTCAGCAGAGAGGTACTCAACAGGCATGCCGAGGAACGTAGAGCCCGCTGATACTCCCCAAGGGCCGTCATCGAGGAGGCGGTGCTGCAGCGGCGGTTGCTGCTCTGCCTGTACGGGCTGGGCACGAACGTCGGGATCCAGATGGTGTTGCGCGATCCTGCTTGGAAGAAGCAGCTGAGCGCGGTCGATCGGCGGGGGCTGACCGCCCTGTTCTGGTCGCATCTGAACCTGTACGGCCGCTTCGAGCTCGACATGAACCGCCATCTGGAGTTGGACACCGCGGTCGCCGGTCCATCCCAGTGACCAGCGTGACGGGCGTACGCCACCGGCCGACCCTGCCCGCACACCGGCCGCGCCCGCCTTGGCTACGACCGCGCCCGCGTCCTCCTGGACACCTACGACGGCCTCGACTTGCACCAGCTGCGCCACAGCGCCGTCACCCACCTCGGCGAGGCCGAAATCCCCTGCAGCTCATCAGGGGCGAAACCCAGCACAAGAACCCCCGCACCGCTATGCGCTACGTCAAGCCCGATGCCGAAGCCATCGCCGAGGTCACCGAGGTCCTCGCGCCCACGGAGAGGCCGGACACCAGTGTGAGAGGTATCCCGATTTGATTGTTAACTATGCAACAGTTAGCATGTTAACTATGAAGGAGAGCACGTTGGAGCTGATGCGGTGGGTTGTGTGGGGGCAGCGGCGCATCGCCGATGACTGGATACGGGAACGCGGCCTCACCCACGAGCAGAGCGCCGTGTTGGCGTACCTGTCAAAGAACCCGGATGCCATCCAGCGTGACGTCGCCCGGGCCACGCGTACCAGTGCGCCGGGCGTCTCGCGGCTCCTGGCCGGGCTGGAGCGGCGCGGACTCGTGGAACGCCGGACGCAGGAGGGTGACACGCGCAGCCGCCGGGTGCATGTCACCCCAGCGGGCTCCGAGCTGATCCAGGGTTTTGAAGAGGCCATGGACCGCGTCGAGGAGTCGATCCTCGCGCCGCTGGGCGCCGAAGGGCGGGCGCTGCTCCACGACCTCTTGGAGCAGCTCGCATCCCGGATCGAGCCGCCCAGCTTCCCCTGACCCGGCCCCTGTTACTCCACTTGTTCCGCGCGGTGGCCGGGAGCCCTTGCGGGCAGGACCGCCGGTTCATCCAAGAGCAGTAAGGAACGCATGCATGACTCAGATCACGATCATCGGCGCCGGTCTTGCGGGACTGACGCTGGCCCGAACCCTGGCGGTTCACGGAATCCCGTCCACGGTGTACGAGGCGGAGGCGTCTGCGCAGGCCCGCGGCCAAGGCGGCATGCTCGACATCCACGACTACAACGGACAGCACGGAATCCGTGCCGCCGACCTGATGGACGGCTTCCGATCCATCATCCTCGAAGGTCGCCAGGCGTCCCGCGACGTGGCACCTGACGGCACCATCCTGGCGGACCAGCCCGACGACCCCGCCGCAGGCCGCCCCGAGGTGCAGCGTGGCGAGCTCCGACAGTTGCTGCTGGAATCCCTCCCTGCGGATACGGTCGTCTGGGGCCACAAGACTCAGAATGTCCGGACCCTCCAGGACGGTCGTCACGAAGTGACCTTCGCCAACGGATCGACGATTGTCACCGACATCCTCGTCGGTGCCGACGGTGCCTGGTCGAAGGTCCGGCCGCTGCTGTCTGATGCCACGCCCGCCTACGCCGGACGCTCGATGGTCGAGACGTACCTGTATGAGAGCGACACCCGGCACCCTGCCACCCTGGCGCTGGTCGGCGGCGGGTCGATGACCGCCTACGACGAAGTCGCCCGCATCGGTCTCGGCGTGCAACGCGAGCGCGCGGACACCCTGCACTCCTACGCCATGTTCGACCAGCCGCTCGACTGGTTCGATGGGATCGATTTCAACGACGGCCCTGCGGCCGCCCGTACGATCGCGGCGATGTTCGAGGGGTGGGCGCCGGAGCTCGTCGCGCTGGTCGCGGACAGCGATATCCCGCCGGTTTTCCGCCCCTTGTACGGGCTGCCGATCGGGCACCGCTGGGAGCATGTACCCGGGGTGACGCTCATCGGAGACGCCGCCCACCTGGCACCGCCGGACGGCGAAGGAGCGAACTGGGCGCTGTTCGACGCCGGCCAGCTCGGCAACGCCATCGCCGAACAGCCCGAGGACATGGACGCGGCCATCCGCGTCTACGAAGCCGCGCTGTTCCCGCGGAACATCGACACCGCCACCGCAGCCGCGGCTTACTACCCCGACTTCAAACCGTACTGACAGCTACCCCAGGCGAGCGGCGTCGCCGCGGAGTGCTGGCCGGGCCTGGCCGTAGGAGAGGCAGGCCAGGCCGGTGTCGGGGCTTGAGCAGCAAGCGAACGACCAGTGGCGGTAGTGAGCCGAAGCTGACGAAGTTGCCGCCGTTCAGCGGTGCGATGCGGGCGGAGCCGCTGCCGAGTAGGCGCCGAGCTGACCGCGATGCCCATTCACGCCTACCTGGCCGAGCTCGCCGACCTGTCGCCGGCCAGCCGCAAGCGCGTCCACGGGCCAACGGCCGGCCCTGACGGCGGCACCGCCCGGTCGCCTGCGCAGCGGGGCAGGAATTGCATTGCGGCGCTCGGGCACGGCCGGGACGATGAGCGCGTGATCTGGCTTGCTTTTCTTGGTTCCTGCCTCTTGCTCGCGATGATCCCGGGGGTCAGCACCGCGGTGATCCTGCGGCAGACGCTCAGAGCTGGGCGTTCGTCCGGAGTGGCCGCTCTCCTCGGCAACGAAACCGGCATCTTCCTGTGGGCGATGGCCGCCGTGTTCGGTCTGTCCGCGCTGGTCCTGGCCTCGGAGGTCGCGTACGGCGCGATGAAGGCGGTGGGCGCGGCGCTCTTGATCGTGATGGGCGTCCAGTCGCTGTGGAAGGCCAGGCGCGCCCCGGCGGCCCTCGACGCGTCCGCTCCGTACGACGGGGGCGAGGCGCGGAGTGCGGGCGGCTGGCGCCGCTCGTACGGCCTGGGGCTCGCGACGTGCGGCGCCAACCCCAAGGCCGCCGTGTTCGCGATGTCGTTCCTGCCGCAGTTCGTGCCGCAGGGCGCGCACGTGCCGCTGACGCTGACCCTGCTCGCGGTGACCTGGGTGGTCGTGGACGTGATCTGGTACGTCGGGGTGATCTGGCTGGTCGGCCGGGCCGGTGCCGTGCTCGGCAGGCCCGGGGTCCGCCGCCGTCTGGAACAGGTGTCGGGGACGGTCCTGGTCGCCCTCGGCGTCCGCGTCGCATTGGAGGCCCGATGACGGTCTGGTACGAGGAACGGGGCTCCGGCGAGCCCGTCGTCCTGCTGCACTCCAGCGTCGCCGACTCGGGCATGTGGGATCCCCAGTGGGAGCCGCTGGGGGAGCGGTTCCGCGTCATCCGGCTCGATTTCCGGGGGCACGGGCGCACGCCGTGCGTCGCGGACGGGCCGTACTCGGACGCCGGCGACGTCGCGGACCTGCTCGCGGCGCTCGGGCTGCGCCGGGTCGGGCTCGTCGGATCGTCGTACGGCGGGCGGTCGCGCTGGAGCTCGCGACCGGGCATCCCGATCTCGTCTCTCGGCTCGTGCTGCTGAACGCGGGCTGCGGCCTGCCGCCGACTCCCGATCTCGAGGCGTTCGGGGCGGAGGAGGACCGGCTGATCGAGGCGGGCGACGTCGGGGGAGCGGTGGACCTCAACGTCCGCACGTGGTTGGGGGCCCGAGGCGGACGAGCCGGTCAGGGGGGCGGCTGGCGGCGATGCAGCGGCACGCGTTCGAGGTGCAACTGGCCGCCGACCCCGAGCCCGAGCGGCGCAGGGAACCGATCGACCTGACGGTGGTCACCGCGCCCACGCTGGTGGTCACCGGCGGCCACGACCTGCCGTACTTCCGGGAGAGCGGACGGCACATGGCGGAGGCGCTGCCGGACGCGACGCTGCTCGAACTCGACTGGGCGGGTCACCTGCCGAGCCTGGAGCGCCCCGCCGAGATCATCCGCCTGCTGACCGGGTTCCTTTCCTGATCTACTTTGTAAAGGCGCCCGGTTAGTACCGAAATCAAGATCAACTTCAAACACCACTCCACGAGCAGCAGGGCCCGGCACGACGTTCGTGCCGGGCCCTGCTGGTCCGTCAGTGGTTGACGGTGCTCATTCCGGCCGGTTGTACCGGTCGCCGGCGACCTGACCGGCGAGGGAGTCGAGCGCGTCGAGGTGATCTGCCTCGAACTTGATCTCCAGAGCCGCGGCGTTCTCCTCCAGCCGGGTGACCCGCTTGGTGCCGGGGATCGGCACGACGTCGTCCCCGCCCCGGTTGAGCACCCAGGCGAGGGCCACCTGGGCCGGGGTCGCGCCGAGTGCGGCGGCGATCTCGCCGACCTTGGCCACCAGGGCCTGGTTGGCGGCGAAGTTGTCGCCCTGCCAGCGGGGGTTGTGGTGGCGGAAGTCGTCGTCGGACAGCTCCCCGGTGTTCGTGATCGCACCGGTGAGGAGGCCGCGGCCGAGCGGGCTGTAGGCGACCAGGCCGATGCCGAGTTCCCGGAGCGTGGGCAGCAGGTCGGTTTCGATGTCCCGGGTGAACAGGGAGTACTCGTACTGTCCGGCGGTGACGGGGTGGACGGCGTGGGCGCGGCGGACGGTGGCGGGGGCGGCCTCGGAGATGCCGAGGTGGCGGACCTTGCCGGCCTCGACGAGTTCCTTCATGGCGCCCCAGGTCTCCTCGACGGGGACGCCGGGGTCGATGCGGTGCTGGTAGTACAGGTCGATGTGGTCGACCCCGAGCCGTTCGAGCGAGGCGTCGCAGCAGCGGCGTACGTAGTCGGGGCGGCCGTTGACGCCCACGCGGGTGCCGTCGGGCAGGCGCTCGATGCCGAACTTGGTCGCCAGCACCACCTGGTCGCGCCGGTCGGCGACGGCCTTGCCGACGAGCCTCTCGTTGGTGAACGGCCCGTACGCGTCGGAGGTGTCGAGGAGGGTGATGCCCAGGTCGAGCGCGCGGTGCAGTGTCCTGATCGACTCGGACTCGTCGCCCGGACCGTAGAAGTCGCTCATTCCCATGCAGCCCAGGCCGAGCGCCGAGGTGCGGAGGCCCTGGCCGAGCGTGTGCTGCTTCATTCTTCTCCCAAGATTCTGCGGCTGTAGAGATCGATCTTGTAGTCGACGATCTCGAGATCGCTTCGGAGCTGCTCGATTTTGGCGATCATGTCGGCCCTGTGGGCCTCGAGCAGCTCCTTGCGGGCCACGTAGGTGTTCTGGCCCCTGCGGACGAGTTCGGCGTACCTGCGCATCGCGGCGATGGGCATGCCGCTCGCCCGCAGACGGGTGAGCAGCGCGATCCAGTCGGCGTCCCGCTCGGTGTAGCGCCGGTGGCCGTTGTCGCCGCGGGGCGGCGGCTCCAGCATGAGGCCGGCGCGTTCGTAGTAGCGCAGCGTGTGGGCGGAGAGGCCGGTACGCTGCGCTACCTGCGCGATGGTCATCCCCTCGTCCATGGGGACCAGTCTGGGAGTTAGAGCGCGCTCTAAGTCAAGCCCATGATCGCTGGAGGCGGATCATTGGGCCGTGCAGAGGGCGCCGTTCAGGGTGAAGGCGGTCGGCAGCACGTTGGGACCGCTGTAGGCGCCGACGAAGCCGATCGAGGTGCTCGCGCCGGGGGCGAGCTTACCGTTGTCCGGGGTGCTGGTGACGGTCACCGAGGTCCCGTTCTGCGTCCAGTTGGTGCTCCATCCGCTGCTGACGGTCTGCCACCCGGTGGGCCAGGTGTAGTGGAGGGTCCAGCCGTCGACGGCGGCCGTGCCGGTGTTGGTGATGTCCACCGTGGCGACGAACCCGTTGCCCCAGTCGTTGGTGTCCCTCAGGCGGACCGAGCAGGAGCTCTTGTCGGGGGTGCCGGTGGTGAAGGTGAGCGGCGCGGAGGCCCAGGAGACGCGGCCGGCGGTGTCACGGGCGAGGACGTTGACGGTGTAACGGGTGCCGGGGACGAGGTTGCGGACCGTGAAGGAGGTGCCGGAGGTCTCGCCGAGCTGTTCGGTGATCGCGCCGTTCTGGCGGTGGATCTCGTACTTGGCGACGGGGCTCGCGCCGGGCGCGGCGGCGGGCCAGGAGATGGTGGCGGTCTTGTCGGTGACGCCGCTCGCGGTGGGCTGCCCGGGAGCGGCGGGGGCGCCCGTGGTGGCGGTGGCCGGGTGCAGCACCAGCGTGGTCAGCGAGTACGGCGGGAGGGTCTGGGTGGTGGCGGTCCCGCTGTGGCCGGTGCTGACCGAGGTGGCGCCGTTGGTGAGGGTCTGCACCGTGGGCGCTTCGCCGGCGGGGGAGAACCCCTCGTAGTCGATCTTCACCTGGTGTTCGCCGTCCGGGTCGCGGTTGATCAGCAGGACGGCGAGATCGCCGTTGGGGCGCCGTGCGGCGTGCGCGGCGACCAGCGGCTCGTCGGTCGCCGCGCGGACGAACCGGTCGCCGGGGCGGGCGAACGAGCTGATCATGGAGAGCGCGTGGTACGGAGCGAAGGGCGTGTTCAGCGGGGGTTCGCAGGTGTCGCCGGAGCAAGCGCCGCTGGACAGCATGCCGAAGTCGCCGTAGTCGGTCTGGCCGGCGACGGTGCTGACGGTGCCGATGCCGTTGTGGACGTTCCACCAGTCGACGGTGAAGACACCCTGTTCCATGAGGCCGGCGTAGGCGTCGGCGGCGAACAGCGCGCCGGGCTGGGTGTTCGGCGCGATCCCGCTGTTGATCTCGGTCACCGCGATGCCGATGTCGCCGGCGCGGGCGCCCGCGTGCTTGGCGATCTGCTTGCGGACCAGGTAGATCATGTCGGGGATGTGGGCGGTCTTGGTGAGGACGTCGGCCGCGTTGTTGTACGGCGGGTACCAGTGCAGGATGACGAAGTCGATCTTCGAGGCGGCGATCGACAGGACGGTGTCGTTCCAGGTGGCCTGGTCGCCGCTGGCGACGATGCCGTCGGGCCAGTTGGCGGGGGTGGTCAGCACCGCGCCGATCTTGATGGTCGGGTCGACGGCCTTCATCGCGTCCGCGTACTGCACGAGGTTCCTGGCGTACTCGGCCGGGCTCTTGTCGGCGTGGTCGTCGGCTTCCCAGTCGGCGCCGTAGTGGCCGTTGCCGTAGTTCTCGTTGCCGATCTCCCAGTACTTCACGCCGTACTTCTTGGTGACGTTGGCGTACTCGACCCAGTCGGCGGCTTCCTGGGCGGTGCCGGTGCCGTAGTTGGCGATGATGATCGGTTGGGCGCCGGTGCGCTTGGCCCCGCTGATGAAGGTGTCGAAGTCGGTGCCGGGGGCGACGTAGCCGCCCGGGGCCGTGTGGGTCTTCCAGTGGTAGATGTCGCCGTACGACCCGCCGGGGTAGCGCAGCATCTTCACGCCGGCGGCCTTGAGGAGGTCGGCGGTCTCGTTCGTGCCGAGATTGCTGTCCCAGATCGCGTGGTTGGTGCCGACGGCGGTGTCGGACGCGGCGGCCAGGCCGCGCGGGTGTTGACGATGACGTTGACGGTCGCGGTGTCGGCGGTCGCGGCGGGTACGCCGGTGAGGAATTGGGCGGCCACCGCTGCGCTCATGAGGAGTGCGATGGCCGGCCTGGCGATGCGCAGGGTGCTCATTACGTCCCTTTTCTGGAGGATCTTGCCGTGTGATCGTGATCAGGACGTGTGGAGCGGTCAAGCGGGCACCCTCGGGTGCGGCCGTGAGCTGCGGCAGAGTTAGGCGGGTCGTGCAACTTTCATGCGGAATGGCCTTCGAGAACGGCAGCGCTCGGCGGCCTCGTCCGGCGGACACGACCCAGGAACTTGGCCGCCGATTGGCAGAGCTCGTTTCTGCCGGCCATACGAGCTACATCCGGGTCCGCGCGTACGCTTGCAGCGCGTCGCGGACGAACGTCGCCCCCGCGGCGTCGTCGTACATGCCGGCGAAGCGGGGGTCGTCGACGTACATGTCCCCCAGGCATTTCACCATCTCGATCGAGCGCTCCCGGTCGCCCTCGGCCGTGGGGGTACCCGGGATCTGGCTCAGCCACCGAACCTGCCGGGCAGCCAGTGACTGAGCGTGTTCCGATGTCGGGGAAACACCGGCCTTCACTGCGGCGACCCATGCGGCGACGAGGTCTTCGGCGGCCTGCTTCCAGGCCCGCTGCTGGTCAAGGGTCTTGCCGTGCCACCAGTCGTTGCTCGCCTGGAACGCGCGCTCGCCCCAGCGTGAGACCACCTCGTCCTTGTAGCGGTCGTTGAACCCCGCCAGCATGACGTCCATCCGCGGTTCCGCCCCCGCCTGCAGGGCCTCGAGCGTGTGACGCACAGACCGGATCTGCCGTTCGATGCGGTCCCGTTCCTCTTCCAGTGCGGCGATGTGGGCGCGGAGCCCGTCGTAGGTGTCCACCTCGTCGGCCAGGACCTCGGCGATGGCCGGTAAGCCCATGCCGAGCCGGCGCATGAGCAGGATCCGCTGTAGCCGGGCGACCGCGGTGAGGTTGTAGTAGCGGTATCCGTTCGCGCCGACCCGGGACGGGGTCAAGAGCCCGACGTGGTCGTAGTGACGCAGGGTGCGACTGGTGACGCCGGCCCTCGTCGCGAGTTCCTGGATCGTCCACTCCATCGTTCCAGTGTTACCCGCGGCGGAGCATGGCGGCGATGATCTCCGAGCTGTCGGCGTGCAGGACCTGCGCCGCAGTCTGCCCGGTCGCCGCCAGGTAGGTGTCGACCAGTCGGTTGCCCGCGGCGTACCCGGCGCCCATCGGCAGTCCCACCGGGGTGAGGCCGAAGCGCTCGGCGCTCGGGTCGCCGTGCACCCAGGCAGTGAAGTTCTGCATGCCTGTCACCTCGAGCCCGGTGAGCACCTTGCCGAAGATCTCGTCGTCGTGCAGGTGCGGCACGCCGATGCGGGTGGAGCCGAGCTCGTCGCCGTAGAGCTGGCGGGCGAAGGCGTCGGCCAGTCCCTCGGAGACGATGTGATCGCCGACCGTGACGGTCATCGGGTCCCACACAACCCCGCCCGGGCCGAACCGCAGGTTGTGGTGGAGTTCGTGCACGGCGGTGGCCTCCAGCCGCTCCACGTTCTCCGGGAAGGGCCAGAGCGTGATCACGATGTGGCCCGAGATGCCGCCGAACCCGGTCACTCCTTGGCAGGGACCCATGAAGTGCTCGTCACCCGGATCGCCGAGCACGAACAGCACGGTGATGTCCGGGGCCCCCAGCCCTGGCGTCGCCTCAAGCAGTACGGTGAGAGCCTCGTCGAGGGCGCGTTGCATCCGCTCCCAGGCTCCGGCCGTCGCCAGGGTTTCGAGCGCGTCGAGGCAACGCTCCTCGTCGCGGTCGATGGGGAACCCGGACGCTTCGAGGTGCATGGCGACCAGGTCGACCTCGCCGGGGTGGTAGCGGTACATGCCCCTGCTGGGCTCCAGCATCGAACGCAGCAGGTCGACGCGGTCCGCGACCGGGGCCAGCAGGATCCGCTTCATGGCGGAGTGGGTGTCAAGAACAGTGATCGACATGGCCGCGATGCTAGAAGTTGACGCAGCGTCAAGGTCAAGCCAACAGCACCGCGACCGCGGTGACCGGCGATCGCCATATGCCTTCATCCCCGGCCGACGTCGCGTGCGGGTCAGCGCCCGCCATGCCGGTTTCCGAGGCCGCTCACCGCACGGCTACCCGGGGCGGCCGGGCGGCGGACAGCGGGGACGTCAGGATCCGTGACCGTGACGGACCGGCATGTTCTGCCCGAGCAGGCAGATGTCCGGCTGGGATCCGCAGAAGGCGGACTGCACCTCGAAACCGCCTTGGTCGGTGATGGCCTGCTGCGCCTGTCCCTTCACGAAGGTGGGGGCGATGACGCCGGTCAGGTTCTGGTTGAACCGGCCCGCACCGGACCGCCCCTGGCCGCCGCCCGCGCGCCCTCCTTTGATCACCTGGCCGCCGCCACCGCCCGGACCGGGGTCGCGGAGCGCCGCGTGCCCCGCGCGCGCGTGATGCGGGGCGACGCGGGCGATCGCGGGCTGCGCGGCCGCGGTCCCCACCGCCGTGATCACGAGCGCGGCCATGGCCAGCCGCCGGGGCGCGAGGACCATCGCGAGGACCTTGGTGTCGCGCGGGTCGCGCGCGCGGGAGCGGGACATCTCGGTACGTGCCTTCCTGTTCCTGACCCGGCGTTCGCTGTCGCTCGTCCGGTTCCGCCGGGACGTGAGGCTCATACCCGGCCTGGAACTCCGTAGCTGCGGCGGTGGGCCAAGTGGCGATCAGCTGTCCTCCACGGCCCGGGAAACCCGCAGGTAGACCGAGGGGTAGGGCCTAGTGGACGCTGAAGCCGCCGTCGACGCAGATGGCCTGGCCGGTGACGTACGACGAGGCGTCGGAGGCGAGGAAGACGGCCACGCCGCGGAAGTCGTCGGGGACGCCGTTGCGCCCGGACATGGACCGGGCGGCCAGTTGCTCAACCCGTCCGGGGACGGCCTGGGCGGGCGCGGTCAGCGGGGTCAGGACGAAGCCGGGGATGATCGTGTTGCTGGTGACCCCGTGCGCCGACCATGCCTCGGCCTGGGAGCGGGTCAGCCCGCAGACGGCGGCCTTGGCCGCGCCGTAGACGCCGCTGTCGCCGAAGGCGCTGATCGACTGCTGGGAGCCGATGTTGATGATGCGTCCCCGCCCCCGGGCCGCCATGCGGGGGCCGAAGTGCTGCCCGAGCAGGAACGGCGCGGTGAGGTTGACGGCGATGGTCTGGTCGTAGTCGCCGACGGTCAGTTCGGCCATGGGCCTGCGGATGTTGTTGGCGGCGTCGTTGACGAGGATGTCGATCTCGCCGAAGAACCCGTCCGTCTCCTCGCACACGCGGGCGACGTCGGCGCGGTCCCCGAGGTCGGCGCTGATCGCGGCCGCGCGCACGCCGTGGCCTTCGAGTTCGCCGACGGCCTCGGCGAGTTCCTTGCGCCGCCGGGCGACCAGGACCACGGCCGCCCCGGCGCGTCCGAGCGCCTCCGCCATGGCGTATCCGATGCCGGAACTGCCTCCGGTGACGAGGGCGACCGGCCGGTGAGTGAGAAGAGTTCCTCGATGTAGGTCGGCATATCGCCGGAAGGTAGCAGCAGGCCGGGGCGGGCCCGGCGGACGGGTCAGGCGGGGTCGGCGTCTTCGGCGTCTTCGGCGTCTTCGGCGTGCATCTCGCGCATCGCGTCCTCGATTTTGCGCATCACCGTCTCCATGGTGCGCAGGGTCTCGGTGTCGAGGCGCCGCAGGAGGCGGATGTAGCCGCCGGTCCCGGCTTCGATGATCTCGCTGGTGAGCCGCCGCCCGGCCTCGGTGAGCTCGACGCGGCGTACGCGGCGGTCGTGGGGGTCCTCGTGACGGCCGGCCAGGCCCTGGGCGACCACGCGGTCGACGATGCCGGTGACGGTGGCCAGGCCGACGCCGAGGTGGCGGGCGAGTTCCTGCCCGGAGGCGGACCCGGCGAACGACAGGAACATGACGACCTTGAGCTGCTGCATCGTGAGGGTGGAGGCCAGCAGCGGCATCCGAGCGGTCGCGGGCGAAGAACCGGCCCACTGCTGCGCTGCAGCTCCGCGAGGCGGGCGATGATGCACCCGCGCTCGGTGTCCTCCCCGAGGGTGGCGGGGTCGTCCTGGGGGTGGGGGGCGGCCGCCCGCGCCGGTTCCGGTGCGGCGCTCGGCTGGGCTGTCGTTCACTGTCACCTCTCGGGTCAAGAGGTTACCAGCCGTTAATACGAGAGCTGAATGTTCGGATGATGCGAAGTGTTAGGCTGGGGCGAACACTTCCCCCGATGTCAGGAGCTCGGATGACCTCCTTGGCCAGGCTGAGCCTTGCCAACCGCACTCTCGTGATCATGATCACGCTGGTGCTCGCGGGTTTCGGCTTGTTCGCGATTCCCTCGCTGAAGCAACAGCTTTTCCCGTCGCTGGAGTTCCCGGCGGCGTTCACGGTTGCGAGTTATCCGGGTGCCGCTCCCGAGATCGTGGAGGAGCAGGTCACCAAGCCGATCGAGAGCGCGTTCCAGGGTATCGCCGGTGTCACCGACATCACCTCCACCTCACGGGAGGGGATGTCCCAGGTGCAGGTGGCCTATGACTACGGCACCGACATCGACCAGATGATCGGGAAGATGCAGCAGGCCGTGAGCCGGATCAAGGCCCAGCTTCCGGCCGACGTCGATCCGCAGGTGGTCGCGGGCAGCACGGACGACATTCCGGTGATGGCGATCGCGGTGGGCGACGGCGGCGACCAGCACGCCATGGCCGACAAGATCGAAAAGATCATGGTGCCGGAGCTGCAGTCGATCGAGGGCGTCCGGGACGTCACCGTCAGCGGCGCCCGGGATCAGCAGGTCGTCATCACTCCCGATCAGGGCAGGCTCGCCCTGCTGGGGCTGTCGGCCGCGGCCATCCCCGACCTCCTGCGGGCCAACGGGGTGTCCATCCCGGCCGGCACGCTGACCGAGGACGGCAAGTCGCTGACCGTGCAGATCGGCGACCCGGTGCGTACGGTGAAGGACCTCGAGAACCTGTACCTGACCCCTGCCGCGCCCGCGGCGGGCCAGGGCGGCGGCGCCGGCGCGGGACAAGGCGCAGGACAGGGCGCGGCCGCCGGGCGGGGGCGCCGCAGAGCTCGGCGACGGCGGCGGCACAGGCACGCGCCGCCGCGGCCCGGCCGAAGCCGGTCAAGCTCGGCGACGTGGCCGACATCAAGGTCGAGGACGCGTCCGCGACCACGCTCACCCGCACCAACGGCATCCCGAGTCTCGGCGTGTCGATCACGATGGTGCCCGACGGCAACGCCGTGCAGATCTCCCACGACGTGAACGACGCCCTGCCGGACCTGACGCGCGCCCTCGGCGACAGCGCCGAGCTGACGGTGGTGTTCGACCAGGCGCCGTACGTCGAGCGGTCCATCGAGGACCTGACCACCGAGGGCCTGCTGGGCCTGGCGTTCGCCGTGGTCGTGATCCTGGTGTTCCTACTGTCGGTCCGCTCGACCCTGGTCACGGCCGTGTCGATCCCGTTGTCGGTGGTGATCGCGCTGATCGCGCTGTGGATCGGCGACTACTCGCTGAACCTGCTGACGCTGGGGGCGCTGACGATCGCCGTGGGCCGGGTGGTCGACGACTCGATCGTGGTGCTGGAGAACATCAAGCGCCATCTCGCCTACGGTGAGGAGAAGCGGCGGGCGATCCTCGGCGCGGTGCGCGAGGTGTCCGGCGCGGTGACCGCCTCGACGCTCACGACGGTCGCGGTGTTCCTGCCGATCGCCTTCGTCGGCGGGATGGTGGGGCAGCTGTTCAGCCCGTTCGCGATCACGGTGACCGTGGCGCTGCTCGCGTCGCTGCTGGTCGCGCTGACCGTCATCCCGGTGCTGGCGTACTGGTTCCTCAAGGCGCCGGTGCTCACGCCGCAGGAGGTGCAGGCCGTACGCGAGGACGCCGAGCGCAAGGAGCTGCGCAGCCCGCTGCAGCGGATCTACCTGCCGGTGCTGCGTTTCGCGACGCGGCGGCGCCTGATCACGGTGCTGATCGGGGTGGTGGTGTTCGTCGCCACGATGGCGCTGGCGCCCAACCTGAAGACGAACTTCCTCGACAACTCGGGCAACGACACCACGCAGATCAGCCAGCGGATGCCGGCCGGGACCGACCTGGCGACCACCGACGCGGCGGCCAAGAAGGTCGAGGCGGTGCTCGCGGCCGACGGGGGCGTGAAGTCCTACCAGGTGACGGTCGGCGGCGGGAACCGCTTCCTCGGCGGGCTGGGCGGGGGCTCCGACCGCGCGTCGTTCTCGGTGACCCTCAAGGAGGGCGTGGAGACGTCCGCCCTGGAGGACCGGCTGAGGGAGAGGCTGAAGGGCCTGACGGGGATCGGCGACATCACGGTCGGCGGCAGCGACGGCGGGTTCAACTCCGACCAGGTGCAGGTCATCGTGCAGGGCTCGGACCAGGCCGCGCTGAAGACGGCGGCCACCACGGTGCGCGACGCCATGGCCGGGGTCGACGGGCTGCGGGACGTCGCCTCCAACCTCGAAGACAGCGTCCCTCGGGTCGAGGTGCACGTGGACCGGGAGAAGGCCGCCGCCAGGGGCCTGACCGAGGCCGGGATCGGGCAGTTGGTCGCGCAGGCGTTCCGCGGCGCCCCGGTCGGCTCGATCGACGTCGACGGCCGCTCCAGCGACGTGATCCTGCGCGCCGGCGGTGACGCGCCCGACGACATCGCGGCGATCAGGAAGCTCGCGATCCCCACGGCGACGGGCATGGTGAAGCTCGGCGACGTCGCCGACGTGGTGAAGGCCGACGGGCCCACCCAGATCACCCGGCAGGACGGCGACCGCACCGCGACGGTGTCGGGCACCGCCGACGCGTCCGACCTCGGTGCGATCACCACGAAGGTCACCGACAAGCTGAAGACGCTGACGCTGCCGGCAGGGGTGACGTACAAGATCGGCGGTGCGAGCTCCGACCAGCAGGACGCGTTCGCCGACCTGGGGGTGGCCATGCTGCTCGCGGTGGCGATCGTCTTCATGATCATGGTGGCGACGTTCCGCAGCCTGGTGCAGCCGCTGATCCTGCTGGTGTCCATCCCGTTCGCGGCGACCGGCGCGATCGGGCTGCTGCTGGTCACCGACACGGCGCTCGGCGTGCCCGCGCTGATCGGCATGCTGATGCTGATCGGCATCGTCGTCACCAACGCGATCGTGCTGATCGACCTGATCAACCAGTACCGCGAGCAGGGGCTGGGCGTGGTGGAGGCGGTCATGGAGGGCGGCCGGCGGCGGCTTCGCCCGATCCTGATGACCGCGATCGCGACGATCTGCGCGCTCACCCCGATGGCGCTGGGCGTGACCGGTTCGGGTGGGTTCATCTCCCAGCCGCTGGCCATCGTCGTGATCGGCGGCCTGATCTCCTCGACGCTGCTGACGCTGGTGCTGGTGCCGACGCTGTACACGATGGTGGAGCGGCTGAAGGAGCGGATGCGCCGTACGCCGAAGCAGCCCGCCTCGGGCGACGGCGAGGGGGATCTGACCGTGTACGGCAAGGAGGCCCTCGAACCGGCCAAGTGAGCCTGGCCGCCACATGTAGCTAACCGCAAACAGTTCTTCGCGAAGGATTCTTCGCGAAGAACTGTTTGCGGTTTACGGTGGGGTTCATGACCGATCACGGCGACACCTTTTACTCCCCGGACGCGGAGGACGCGGTCGTCCTGGACGCGAAGGGGCTTCGCGCCCTCGCGCATCCGGTGCGCGTCCAGGTGGTGGGCCTGCTGCGCAAGCACGGCCCGTCGACGGCCACCCGGCTCGCCGAGTTGCTGAACATCAACTCCGGCGCGGCCAGCTACCACCTGCGCCGGCTCGCCGCCGCGGGCTTCGTGCAGGAGGACACCGAACGCGGGAACGCGCGGGAGCGCTGGTGGCGCGCGGTCCACCGGTCCACCTTCCTGGACGACCTGGACCTGGCCGAGCGGGAGCCCGAGGCCACGGTGGCCTACCTGCAGTCCGTCGCCGCCACCTACACCATGCGCACCCAGCGGGCGATCAACGAGCTCCAGACGATGCCGCGCGCGTGGCGCGCCGCGTGCGACATGAGCGACTGGGCGCTGCGGCTGACCTCGCAGGAGGCCACCGCCCTGCGGGAGGAGCTGTGGGCGGTCGTCACGCGATACCGCCGCGACACTCCTGAGGCGGCGGGCGCCCCGGAAGGCGCGGAGCGGGTGTCGGTGATCGTGCAGATCCTGCCCGAGCTGGACGCGCCCCAGGGCCAGGAAGACGACGCCCGATGACGGACAAGGACGCGATCACCGGCGGTTCCTCTCGCGCGCGCAGGCTGCGGCCGCTGGGCGGGCTGCTCGCGGCCATGGCGGTCGCGTTGACCGGCACCCGGGTGTCGGCCATCGCGCTGCCGTGGTTCGTGCTGGTCACGACAGGCAGCGCCACCCAGACCGGGCTGGTGGCCTTCTGCGAGATGACTCCGTACGTGGTGGTCAAGGCGCTGACTGGACCGCTGGTGGATCGGGCCGGCCCGCGGGTCGTCTCCTGGAGCACCGATGCGGTCAGCGCGGCCGCCGCCGGCGCGATTCCCCTGCTGCACGCCGCGGGTCTGCTGTCCTTCCCCGTGCTGCTTGCCCTGGTCGCGGTCATCGGTGCCGTACGCGGCCCCGGCGACCTGGCCAAGCATGTGATGGTCCCGGACGCGGCCGAGCGCACCGGCGTGCCGCTGGAGCGGGCGACCGGCCTGTCCGGCGTGACCGAGCGGCTGGCCTCCACCGTCGGACCGGCGGCCGGCGGCCTTCTCGTGGCCTTGCTGGGCCCGATGACCGGTCTCGTGCTCAACGCCGCGTGCTTCGCCCTCGGGTCGCTGATCATCTCGCTGGCCCTGCCGCGCGGCATGGGACGCCCGGCGGACGGCGCCCCGCCCGCTTCCGGCTACTGGCGGCGTTTCGGCGAGGGCTTCGCCTTCCTGCGTGGCGAGCCGCTGCTGCTCACCATCATCGTCATGGTCGGGATCACCAACCTGCTGGACGCGGCGTTCGGCACCGTCCTGCTGCCCGTGTGGGCTGAGCGGTCCGGCAACGGCCCGGCCGCGATCGGCCTGAGCAACGGCGTGTGGAGCGCCACGGCGGTCGCGGGAAGCCTGGTCGCCGCGGCCGTCGCGCACCGGATGCCGCGCCGGGCGGTGTTCTTCGCGGGATTCCTGCTGGCCGGGGCGCCGCGGTTCCTGGTGCTGGCCGCCGACGCGCCGATGTGGGCGGTGCTGGGGGTGTTCGCGGTGAGCGGGGCCGGTGGGGGCTTCCTCAATCCGATCCTGGGGGCGATCACCTTCGAGCGGGTGCCGCATGGCCTGCGCGGCCGGGTCAACGCGCTGGGTGACGCGATGGCGTGGGCGGGCATCCCTCTGGGCGGGCTGATCGCCGGGGCGGCGGTGGCGTGGTCCGGGCTCGCGCCGGTGTTGCTGACGGCCGGCGCGGCATACTTCCTGACCACCAACCTGGCCGCGCTGCTGCCGCAGTGGCGTGAGGTGGACCGCCTGCGCGGCCGGGGCGCCCGGGAGTCCCGGGCGGCCGATCCGGCTCCCGTCGGCGGAGACGTTCTGTGAGGTGACCTCGTGCGCGGCGGCGGCCGGGACCGACGCCTATTCGTGTCCGGTGAACATGCCGATCAGGCTGTGGGGTGCGTCGTCGCCGAACATGAGCTCGTGGAGGTGGGCGGCGTCGGCGGCTTCCGCGGCGCTGCGGGGGAACAGGGCCTGCTCGTATTCGGTGAGCGCGGCCTCGGCGTCTCCGGGGTGCGCGGCGATGGCCTTGCCGAGTTCCGCGCCGTCGTACATGGCCAGGTTGGCGCCTTCGCCGGACGGGGGCATGAGGTGGGCGGCGTCGCCGAGCAGGGTCACGCCCGGCACGCGATCCCACCGGTGCCCGCTGGGCAGGGTGTTGAGGGGGCGCAGGACCGGCGCGGTGTCGCTGTCGGTGATCAGCGTGGTGAGCTCCGGCGCCCAGCCGTCGAACTCCTGCGCGATCCGTGCGGTGGCCGCGGGTGGATCGGTGAAATCGATGACGGCGAACCATTCCTGCGGTTTGCGGAGCGCCACGTAGGTGTGGAGGGTCCCGCCGCTCTCCCGGTGAGCCAGGATCGCCTTGCCCGGCGCGAGCGCGTACATCGCCCCGTCGCCGACCGCTTTCGCGCCGGCCGGGTGCCGGGTGTCGGCGTCGAACAGGTAGGTCTCGATGAACGACATGCCGACGTACTCGGGTGTGGCGTCGGAGAGCAGCGGCCGGACCCGTGACCACGCGCCGTCCGCGCCGACCAGCAGGCTCGTGACGACGGAGGTGCCGTCGGCGAAGGTCACCTCGTGGCGGCCGTCGCCGAGGGCGCGGACGTCGCCGGCCTTGTGACCCCATCGGATGGTGCCGGCCGGAAGCGAGTCGAGCAGCATCCGGCGCAGTTCGCCGCGCATCACCTCGGGGCGTCCGCCCGTGCCGTCGTCGGGTTCTTCGAACAGGACGGTCCCGTCGGGGGCGAGGGCCCGTGCCGCCTGGCGGCCCTCCAGGACGAGGCCGCGGAACTCCTCGATCAGGCCCGCCGCCTGGAGAGCCGGTTGGCCGTTGTGGTCGTGGATGTCGAGCATCCCGCCCTGGGCGCGCGCCGCCGGGGAGGACTCCGCCTCGTAGACGGTGGCCGGGATTCCGTGGACGTGCAGGACGCGGGCGAGCGTGAGGCCGCCGAGTCCGCCGACTCGCCGCAGGACGGGATCCGCGCCGTCGCGCTCGGCCTGTTCGACGCGATCGAAGAACATCCGTGGCTTGCCACGCAGCTCGCGACCCAGCTCTCCCGCAGCCCCTGGGGAACGGTGGCGCCGCGGATCTTCGAAAGCATCGGCCGGCAGGTCCGCGCGCTGGGCGTGCCCGAGGAAAGCTGGTTCACGGCGACATCGGCGCTGATGCACTACATCCTCGGCGCCGCCGGCCAGAACGCCGCGAACACCGCGAGTGCCGGCACCGCCAGGCCCGATGTGGACCGCGCCGATTTCCTCGACGCCGTGTCGGCGGCGTGGGAAGGGCTCGACCCCGACGACTACCCGTTCACCCGTGCCGTGGCGAAACAGGTGCGCGGGCACGACGACCGCGAACAGTTCCTCGCCGGGATCGCTCTCATCCTCGCCGGCATCACCGCGATCCACTCAGTCACCACGTAGCCGCCGCGATCGGGCACTCCGCCGGGCCGCCCGAGTCCGCACACCCCGGCCGGATCACCCGGCGTCTGGTCGCCTGCGCACTGGTCACCTGCGCACTGGTCACCTGCGCACTGGTCACCTGCGCACTGGTCACCTGCGCACTGGTCACCTGCGCACTGGTCACCTGCACAGCCGGGGCGGGTCGACTGCGGCACCAACGCCTCGCCGTCGACCGCGAGGGGTTCGCGGCTGGTGGCGAGCACACGCAGCCCTGGGCAGCGGGACAGCAGCGCCGCCACCAGGTGGGCCACGGCGTCGATCAGGTGCTCGCAGTTGCCGACCAGCAGCAGGCTCTCCCGGCCGCCGAGCTTGTCGACGAGCACGTCCAGCTCGTCGCCCTCGACCCGCGTGCGTGCCTCGATCATCGCGCCCCTGCCGCCGACGCCGCGCAGCCCGATCCCGGCGAGCACGGCCGCGCCGATCTTGGCCGGCTCCGTGAGACGCCCCCGGGCGTCCCCGGCACCTGCGGACAGGCGGCGGGAACGGGCTCAATAGACTGGGCCAACGTGAATGCCAAGCCGCGTATCCCGAATGTCCTGGCCGCTCGTTACGCTTCGCCGGAGCTGGCCCGCCTGTGGTCTCCCGAGCACAAGGTGGTGCTGGAGCGCAGGCTCTGGCTCGCCGTGCTGAAGGCCCAGGCCGACCTCGGGATCGAGGTGCCCGAGCAGGCGATCGCCGACTACGAGAAGGTCGCCGAGCAGGTCGACCTGGCCTCCATCGCCGAGCGGGAGAAGGTCACCCGCCACGACGTGAAGGCCCGCATCGAGGAGTTCAACGCCCTGGCCGGGCACGAGCACGTGCACAAGGGCATGACCTCCCGCGACCTGACCGAGAACGTCGAGCAACTGCAGATCCGCGACAGCCTGCTGCTGGTGCGCGGCCGGGTCGTGGCGCTGCTGGCCCGCCTGGGCCGCCTGGCCGCCGAGCACTCCTCGACGGTCATGGCGGGGCGCTCGCACAACGTCGCCGCGCAGGCGACCACGCTCGGTAAGCGCTTCGCGACCGCCGCCGACGAGCTGCTGGTGGCCTACGAGCGGCTGGAGGACCTGCTGGAGCGCTACCCGCTGCGCGGGATCAAGGGCCCGGTCGGCACCGCGCAGGACATGCTCGACCTGCTCGGCGGCGCCGACCGGCTGGCCGCGCTGGAGGACCGCGTGGCCGCGCACCTGGGGTTCGCCCGCCGCTTCACCAGCGTCGGCCAGGTCTACCCCCGCTCGCTCGACTACGACGTGCTGACCGCGCTGGTGCAGCTGGCCGCCGCGCCGTCGTCCCTGGCCAAGACCATCCGCCTGATGGCCGGGCACGAGCTGGTCACCGAGGGCTTCAAGGAAGGCCAGGTCGGCTCGTCGGCGATGCCGCACAAGATGAACACCCGCTCCTGCGAGCGCGTCAACGGCCTGACCGTGATCCTGCGCGGGTACGCCTCGATGGCCGGGGAGCTCGCCGGCGACCAGTGGAACGAGGGCGACGTGTCGTGCTCGGTCGTCCGCCGTGTCGCCCTGCCCGACGCGTTCTTCGCCTTCGACGGCCTGGTGGAGACCATGCTGACCGTGCTGGACGAGTTCGGCGCGTTCCCGGCGGTCATCGAGGCCGAGCTGGGCCGCTACCTGCCGTTCCTCGCCACGACCAAGATGCTCATGGCGGCCGTGCGGGCCGGGGTAGGCCGCGAGACCGCCCACGAGATCATCAAGGAGCACGCGGTCGCCTCGGCGCTGGCCATGCGGTCGCGGGGCGCCGGCAACGAGCTGCTCGACCGGCTGGCCGCCGACGACCGTTTCCCGCTCGGCCGGGCCGAGCTCGACGCGCTGCTGGCCGACCGGGCCTCCTTCGCCGGCGCGGCCGCCGGTCAGGTGGCGGCCGTGACCACGCGGATCGGCGAGATCACCGCACGCCATCCGGACGACGCCGCCTACGCGCCGGGCGCGATCCTGTAGGGACGCGCGTGCGTGAGCTGGTGAGCGAGGCCGAGGTCGTCGCCGCCTCGGGAGACGACGACCTCGTCGTGTGGGCGGCGCAGGGCATGCGGCCCGGCGTGCGCGCCTGGGCGTACGGGGACGCGGTGGCGGTGGCCAGCCCCGAGGCGTCGCGGCGCGACCGCCTGGCGGTGCGGGGCCCGGCCGCCCAGGTCGTCCCGCTCGTACGGCACGCCCTGGCCGAGGCCGGGCCGTCGTATCGGCCACTCGGCGACGCCGCGCTGATCGAACAGGTCGTCGAGGCCGCGCCGGAGCTGGAGCTCGCCGGCCGCTTCTCCTGGATGGGCACCGAGAAGCTCGCGCCGCCCCGACAGGAGACGAGCCGGGAGGTGGCGGGCCAGGAGGGGGCGGCCTCCTGGCTGGCGGAGTCCGCCGCCCCTGAGGTGGCCGAGCTGCTCGCCGCCGCCAACCCCGGCTCCTACGCCGTGCCGGGCCTGCCGCCCGTACGCCGGTGGGCCGGCGTACGGGACGGCTCGGGCGCCCTGCTGGCGGTCGCGGCCGACGCGTGGTCCGCGCCGACGGTGGGCCTGCTCGCCGGCGTCGCGACCGCCGCACCGGCGCGAGGACGCGGCCTGGGGGAGCGGGTGTGCCGGTTCGTGGCGTCCGCGCTGCTGGCGGAGCACGGCCGCGCGGCGCTGATGGTGGACGACTGGAACCGGGCGGCCGTCGCCGTCTACGAACGGCTCGGCTTCGCCCGCCGCCGCGTCGCCGCCGCCGGCCTGTACACCTGCACCTGAGCCCTTCGAGGTCAGGCGGCGCGTGACGGGCCGATCAGGCGCGGGTTCAGCGCGGCCAGCACCTCGGGCAGGTCGCGCAGTGTGGTGATCCTCGTCACGGTGGGGGAGGAGGTGCCGGGCTCGGCGCGGTAGCGGTCGAGCCACACCCCGTGCAGCCCCGCCCGGGCAGGGGCGATCGCGTCGAGCATGAGGTTGTCGCCGACCATGAGCACCTCCTGCGGGCGCAGGCCGAGCTTCGCCGCCGCCTCGTGGTAGCACTGCGGGGCGGGCTTGAACGCGCCGAGCGTGTCGGGCGTCAGGACCACCTCCATGCGGTCCATCAGCCCGATGCGGCGCAGCTTGGCCTCCTGCTGCACGGCCACGCCGTTGGTGAGGACACCCAGCACGGGGGCGTCGTCGAGGGCCGCCAGCGCGTCCAGCATCTCGGGCACGTCGGGGAAGGCGGCCCAGGCCGACTCGTAGTGGGTCAGGAAGCGGGCGAACGCCGCGTCCGGGTCGGCCGGCTCGGGCAGCCCGAGCCGCCGGCAGAACTCGCGCAGCCGCCTGCGCCGCTGCTCGGCGAACGAGCACTCCCCGGCGTGCCAGGCGGGCAGGTGCTTGTCCTCCAGGTCGAGCCAGAGCGCCGGCGTCTCCGGCAGCAGCTCGTGACCGGGGCAGACCGACTCGGTCCAGCGGGTCGCGGCGTGCGCGACCGCCCGGCGATGATCGAAAAGGGTCTCGTCGAGGTCGAACAGAATGGCCCTGATCACGAGTCCCCATCTTGACAGAGGCCTGTTTCCGTCGCGTTTCCGGGTTGTGAAGCCCCCCAGGTGACAGGTAGGAAATTTCCTACCTATTATGGGGTCGTGGACGTCACCCCCACCGCCGTACGGCAGCCGTCGTCACCGGCGGAAGACGAGATCTTCGCCGCACTCGCCAGCCCGGTGCGGCGCGAGGTGCTGCGCCTGCTCCGCGAGCGCGGCCCCCAGTCCGTGCAGGACCTGGCCTCCTGCTTCTCCATGGCCCGGCCCAGCTTCTCCGAGCACCTGCGGGTGCTGCGCGAGGCGGGCCTGGTCAGCGAACGCAGGGACGGCAGGCGCCGGCTCTACCGCCTGGAGCCCGTCCCGCTCGTCCGCGTCCGCGACTGGCTGGACCCCTACGAGCGGTTCTGGCGCGACCGGCTGTCCGCCCTGCGCCACCTGCTCGACGACACCGACACAGGAACCGGTGGCCGCCCGCACGACAGCGGCAGCGGCCCCCGGACGGACCAGGACGAGGAGAGACCATGACCGACCTCGACGACCCGACGGTGCTGCGCCTGGACGAATACCTGGCGCACCCGCCCGCCCGGGTGTGGCAGGCCCTGACCGACCCCGGCCTGCTCGCCCAATGGTTCATGCCGGGCGACTTCCGCCTGAGCGTGGGCCACCGCTACACGATGCGCGGGACGGCCATGCCCGGCACCGGGTTCTCCGGCACCGTCCAGGCCGAGGTGCTGGCCTTCGAGCCCGAGCGCATGCTCCGCCTGGCCTGGCGCGACGCCGACCCCGGCAGCCCCAGCGCCGCCGACTGGACGATCACCTGGACGCTCGAACCCGAAGGCCGGGGCACCCGGCTGTTCCTGGCCCACGAGGGCTTCGACCCCGGCAACGAGATGCAGCGGCGGGCCCGCTCCATCATGGACGGCGGATGGCGCCACCTGATGACGAACTCGCTCGCCGCCGTACTGTGAGGATCACCCTGAGCTGACCACCGGGGGTCAGGCGTGCCGCGCCGCGTTGGCGTGGACCGCGTCGCGGACGTACCGGCTCAGCCCCTCGGCGACCCGCTCGTAGTTCGCCGCGAAGCGCGGATCGGTGACGTACATCTCCCCGAGACCCTTGTGGATCTCGTAGGTGCAGTCGTAGAACCAGCGGGTGATGTGCGCGCGGTGCCGTTCGGCCACGTCCATCGCCCGCTTGCCGCTCGCCGTAGCGCCGGTATCCGCCCGCCGACCGAGTAGCCCATGGGCTCTCCTCCCTTCCGGGCTCCAAGCCTGCGGTCTCACGCGGCCTGAGGGTCAACCGGGGCGCGCCGCGATGAAAGTTCCCGCCGGTTCACACGATTGACCAGCAGGAACGAGAGGGAGTTAGTTTGGGCGATTGACATATTCCGGAATGTGATTCTACGGTGCGGGGGCTCTCGCGCCGGCGCAGGCAATCCCGGGGCGAGCAGCGGTCCTCCCGTTCACCCGGCGCGTCCGAAGGAGCGCAGATGCCCCCCACACCCCCCGAAACA
>NZ_MWJN01000067.1:0-51820 GCF_002027145.1 Microbispora sp. GKU 823
TCCCGTGGCGCCGGCCGCTGCGCCGCACCGCCCGGCTGCTCCGCAGGCGCCTGCGCGCGCTCGTGCGCCCGGCCTGAGCCGCGCGTGTTTCCCGCGCACCATCGGGGCGCTCACACCCGCCGCCCGCCGCTTCGCCGACCCTAAGGACCGCCCGTGCCCCGCCTCAGCGTGATCATCCCGATCTACGACGTGGAACCGTACCTCGCCGGCTGCCTGGCCTCGGTCGCCGCGCAGACCTGGCAGGACATCGAGGTCGTCATGGTCGACGACGGCTCGCCCGACGGCAGCGCCGACATCGCCGCCGCCTTCGCGGCGCGCGACGGCCGGTTCCGGCTGGTCCGCCAGGCCAACGCGGGGCTCGGGGCGGCGCGCAACACGGGCGTGCGGCACGCGACCGGGGAGCACCTGATGTTCCTCGACAGCGACGACCTGCTGCCGGCGCACGCCCTCGAATACCTCCTGGCGTCCCTGCAGCGGTCGGGATCGGACCTCGCCACGGGCAACGTGCTGCGCCTCGACGGGCGCGGCGCCCGCCAGTCGGCCATGCACCGGGCCGTCTTCGCCGACGCCGCCGCGGCCACCCACATCACCCGGACGCGCGCGCTCCTGCGCGACCGCCTGGTCACCAACAAGCTGTGGCGCCGCTCGTTCTGGGACGCCCACGGGTTCGCCTTCCCCGAAGGCGTGCTGTACGAGGACATCGCGGTGGCCCTGCGCGCCCACTTCCTGGCGCGGGCCGTGGACGTGCTGCCCGCGCCGGTCTACCTGTGGCGGCGGCGCGAGGGCGGCGGCCGTTCGATCACGCAGGACAAGACGCGGGCCGCGCATCTGGAGGACCGGTTCGCCGCCGTCACCGAGGTCCGCCGCTTCCTCAGCGAGCACAACTTCACCGCCCACATCCACGCCTGGGACCACGCCGTGCTCGACGGCGACCTCACGAACTTCCTCGACGTGCTCGACCAGGCCTCCCCGGCGTTCCGGGAGCGCTTCCTCGACCTCGCCGGCCTCTACCTGGAGGACGTGGCGCCGCCCGTGCTCGACGGGCTGCCCGCGCTGCGGCGCCTCCAGTGGCATCTGGTGCGCCTGCGCCGCCCGGCCGAGCTGCTCGAGGTCCTGGCCTGGGACCGGGAGGCGAAACCCGACCGGCGGCTCGTCCGCAGGATGGGCGGCCACCACCTGAACGTGCCCCTCGCCCGCTCCGCCGACCGGGAGATCCCCGCCGCCGTCACCAGGGCCAGGGAGGAACTCGTCCCGCGGCACCGCATCGACGCCGTCCGCTGGGAGGACGGCCTGCTCGTGGTGGAGGGACGCGCGGCACCGCCGTTCCTGCGCCCCACCCGGCGGGTCCACCAGCAGGTCTTCGCCGCCCTCGTGCACGAGCGGACCGGGCGGCGCGTCCGGGTGCCGGCCTCGGTCACCAGGGCCCGCGTGTCCACGAAGTCGAAGGAGCGCGACTGGGGCGGCTTCCGGCTCACCATCGACCCCGCGGCGCTGGCGAGGCGGGCCGGCTCGGACGCTGGCACGTCGAACTGCGCGTGCTGCACCGGGGCGTCCTGCGGCGCGGACGGCTGACCGACCCGCGCGCCGCCGCCTCGATCGTCGAGCAGGCGGGGTATCGCGCCGTCGGCCCCGACCACTACGTCGCGCCGCTGCTCGGGGAGACCGGCGTCTTCGTGCTGCGGGCCGAGCGGGAGACCGCCCGGGTCGTCACGCGGGAGGTGCGGGACGGCCGCCTGCGCCTGGTGGGCCACGTCGTCAACGACCTCGGCCCGAGCCCGATGCTCCAGGTCACCCGGCGCCCCGGAGGCGTCCCCCGCACCTATCCGGTGAACGTCGACCGCCGTACGTTCGAGGCCGCCGTCGACCTGTGCGACCTGCTGCCCGCGTCCCGGACCACACAGATCGCCGTGCCGGCGGAGGTCGCCGCGCCCGAGACGTGGTGGGAGGTCGAGGTGCGGGCCGCCGACGGCACGGTGACGCCCGTGACCCTCGCCGAGGACGTGCCCACCGGCCGGTACGGCCTGGCCGGCCGGGAGATCGTCGTGTTCCGCGACCGCACCGGCGGCCTGGTGCTGCGGGACCAGCCCGTCGCGGCGTCCGCCGACCTCGCCGAGTGGCTGCCTGGCGGTGAGTTGCTCGTCGAAGGCGGCCTCGCGGTGCCGCACGAGATGTCGGCGCTGGTGGTGGCCGCCCTCGGCCCCGTCACCCGGGTGACCCCCCGGCCCGGGGAGTGGCTGCTGCCGATCGAGGGAGCGGGAACCCGTTTCCGGGCGCGGCTGACGCCCGAGCAGGTCGGCTCGACCGCCGGGCGGCTGCCGCTGCCGCGCGGCCGGTACGCCCTGGCGATCCGGGCACGCGCCGCCGGGGGAGAGTGGACGGACCTGCCGCTGGAGTTCGACACGGACGTGCCGGCGGCCCACCAGACGGCCCGCCGTACGTTCGGGATCGCCACGTCGGGTCCGGGCCGGGCGGTGCTGACCGTGAGCGGTGACCTGACCGCCGACGAGCGCGGCAAGAAGGCCCAGCGGGTGCTGCGCACGAGGACCTACCCCCAGATGAGGGACAGGCCGCTGCGGGACGCCGTCCTGTTCGACGGCGGCGCGGGCACCCGCTTCGGCGGCAGCCCGAGGGCGGTCTGCGAGGAACTGCGCCGCCGGGGGACCGACCTGCCGCTGCTGTGGAACGTGCGGGACGGCCAGGTCGCCCTGCCCGGCGACGTCGAACCGGTGCGCATGCTGGGACGGGAGCACTACGAGGCCCTCGCCCGGTGCCGCTACGTCGTCACCGACGCGCCGCTGCCGCCGTGGTTCGAGCGCAGGCCCGGCCAGGTGGTCGTGTACACCGGGACGGACGCCGCCGGCGGTCGCGGGGCGGGTCAGTGGACCTATCTCGTGTCCGCGGGCCCGGGGGCGACGGCGTCCCTGCGGCGGACGTCCGGCTTCGAGGGAGAGGTGCTGCAGACAGGTCTGCCCTGCGACGACCTGCTGACCGGTCCCGGCGCCCGGGAGCGCGCCGCCGAGGTGCGGCGCCGCCTCGGTCTGCCGGAACGCGCCCACGTGCTGCTGTACGTCGCGGGGGAGCACGACACGCTCGACGCCGGGCGCCTGGCGGCGGGCCTGACCGGCGACCAGGTCCTGCTGGTCCGCCACCCCTCGGGAACCCATCCCTCAGGAAACGGGGCTGTGTGGGACGTCGGCGGCCATCCGGACCCGCACGAGTTGTACCTCGCCGCCGACGTCCTGCTCGCGGGGGACGTGGCGGCGGTGTTCGACTTCGTCGTGACGGGACGCCCGGTGCTCCTGCACGCCGGCCGGCCGCAGGACCTGTGGCTCCTGCCCGAGGCGCCGGGGCCGGTGCTCCGGCGGGAGGCCGAGGTGCTCGACGCGCTCGCGCACCTCGACGAGGCGGAGGACAAGCACAGGGACGCGTACGCCGCGTTCCTGACGAGGTATCGCCCGATGGCCGACGGGCAGGCCGCCCGCCGCCTGGTGGACGCCCTGTTCGGCTGACCGCCTGGTCGGGGTAGGTCAAGAGGTGCCCAAGCGACCGTAAGGCAATGGGGATGAGCCGGGTGGCGTGCGGCCGCGCGTCGGCATCCTGACGGCGTGACGGTGCCTGCCAGGCTCTCGGTGGTCGTCCCCCTGCACGGCGGGGAGGAACACGCCGAGGAGTGCCTCGAATCCCTGCGCGACCAGACCCTGGACGAGATGGAGGTGATCCTCGTCGGCCGCCCGCGTGGTCTTCGCCCGCCCGACCACAGGTTCACGCTCCTCACGCTCGGCGACGGCGGCGACGACCCCGGCACGGCGCGCAACGCGGGCGCGGCCTTCGCCACCGGGCGCTACCTCGCCTTCGCCGACCCCGGCTCGGTCGTCCCCGCGGACGCCTACCGGGCGCTGGTCGGCGCCCTCGACCACACCGGCTCCGACCTCGCCTGCGGCCGGATCCGCACCTGGACGCCGTACGCGCGGCCAGGCGCCCGTCCCGGCGGCGAAGGCCAGGCTGCGCACGCACATCACCCGGCACCAGAAGCTGCTGGACGACCCGCGGGCGGGTGGCACGGTGTTCCGCCGGGAGTTCTGGAACCGGCACGGGTTCGCCTTCCCGGCGGGCCTGGGCGAGGACTTTCCGGTGACGATCCCCGCGCACGTGCTGTCCACCTCGGCGGACGTGCTCGGCGACGTGGTCTGCCTCACGCGCGGGTCCCGGCCGCAGGCCGACCCGCTGCGCCGCCTGCGGGCCATGCTGGAGGTGTCGGACCTGCTCGGACGGCACGCGCCGCAACTGCGTACGGCCTACGACCTGCGCCTGGCGGAGGGGCCGGACCTCGAAGCCGTGCTTGAGGCCGTACGCGACCGGGTTCCCGACGGGCTCGCCGAGGCCCTGGGCCGCCTGGACCCGAACGCGGTGGAACGGCTGCCGGTGCTCAGGCGGCTCCAGATCCACTTCGCCGCGCACGGCATGACCGGCGAACTGGCGGAGCTGCGGACGTTCGCCGCGTCGGAGATCAGGCACCGGGGCGTGCTGCGGCGGGGGCTGAGGCGCCGCCGCTGGTATCTCGACTATCCCTTCCGCCGCGACCCCCGGCTGCCGCGCTCGCTGTTCGACGCCACCCGCGACCTGCGGCTCGTCGCCTGCGTGGACGACGTACGCCACGCGGACGGCAGGCTCGCCCTGACCGGCCACGCGTACATCGCCCATCTGGACAGCGGGCGCAGCCGGATCGAGCTGTGGCTCCAGCGGGGAGAGGAGCGGATCATCCTGCCGGTGCATCGAACCCGCAGGCCCGACGTGACCGCCGACTCCCGGCAGTCGGTCGCCTGCCACGACGACTCCGGCTTCGAGACCGTGATCGCCCTCGACGCCCTGCCCGCCGGCCGGTGGGCGCTGCACACGCGGGTGCGCGCGCGGGGCGTGACCCGGGCGGGCCGGGCGATCGGAGCCCCGGGCGACCGCGTCTTCGACGCCGGGAACGTGCGGGTCTCCCTCACCCACGACCGCGGGCTGACGCTCGGCCCCCGCGCCGCAGGCGGCCCGTCTCCCGATCCCGACGACCGCGTGGACACCGCTCGGAGGACGGAGTCCGAGGGCCAGGTCAGTGCGGCGCGGTGGACGGAGTCCGGCGAGCTGGTCCTGGAGGGGACGGGCCCGTGCCCGGCCGGCCGGATCGTCCTGGAGCGCGGCGCGGAGCGGCACTCCTGGCCGGTTCGCCAGGACGAGGCCACGTGGACGGCCGCCATCGGCAGGACGGCCGAGGGGCTTCCGCTCCGCAGCGGGACCTGGCGGGTGCTCGCCCTGTCACCGACGGGCGGGGACGAGCGCGTGCGCCTGAGCCCGGCCCTGATCGCCGACCCGCCGAGGCCGCGGGTCACCGGATTTCACGAGATCTCCGTCCGCACCTCGCGGGACGGCGACCTGAGCCTCGCGGTGCGCCCCGCGCTCGGCCCGCACGAACGCGGGCCGTACGCGACGCGCAGGCGGCGGGCGTCGGCTCCACGCAGGGTGACCCTGCGCAACGCCGCGGTCTTCGACAGCTACGGCGGCGGGCAGTACTCGTGCAATCCCCGCGCCGTCTCCGAGGAACTGGCGCGCCGCCACCCCGACGTGGAGATCGTCTGGGTCACCCGGGACGGGCAGTTCGCGGTCCCGCCGGGTGTGCGCCTGGTCCTGTACGGCTCGCGCGAGCACGAGGAGGCGCTGCGTACCAGCCGTTTCGTCGTGGCCAACCGGCGCACCCAGCCGGGGTGGTACCGCAAGCCGCGCGGGCAGACGGTCGTGCAGACCTGGCACGGCACACCGCTCAAGCGGCTGGGGCTCGACCTGGAGGGCATGCCGTACGCGCAGCGGGTGCCGCGCGACGAACTGGCACGGCAGGTGGCGACCTGGGATCTGCTGCTGTCGCCGAGCCCGTTCGCCACCTCCGCGCTGCGCGGGGCGTTCGGCTACGAAGGGGAGATCCTGGAGTCGGGCTATCCGCGCAACGACGTGCTGTTCGATCCCGGGCGCGCCGCGCGGCCCGGCGGCGGCTGGGCCTGCCGGACGACCGGCGGGTCATCCTCTACGCGCCGACGTGGCGGGACGACGAGACCACCGGGCGGCTCGCGCTGGACCCGGTCAGGGCGGCCGGGGCGCTGCGCGACGACGACGTGCTGCTCGTGCGGGCGCACTACCTGGTGGCGCGGGACATGGCCATCCCGAACGGCGACCGCATCCGCGATGTCTCCAGATTTCCAGACATGGCGGATCTGTTGGCCGCCGCGGACGTGCTGGTCACCGACTACTCGTCGGCGATGTTCGACTTCGCGTGCACCGGCAGGCCCATGGTGTTCTTCGCGCACGACCTGGAGCGCTACCGCGACCAGGTGCGCGGCTTCTACTTCGACTTCGAGGCCGAGGCCCCCGGACCCGTCCTCAGGACCGGCGACGACGTGCTCGACGTGCTGCGGCACGGCGACCTCGGGCCGTTCGCGGCGCGCTACGAGCGGTTCGCCCGCAGATACTGCCCCTGGGACGACGGGCACGCCTCGGCGCGCGTGGTCGCGCGCATGCGGCCATGACCCGCGCCTCCCGGCATGTCGCCGGTCGCCCGCCCCGCCGCGTCGCCGGAACGCCGTCGCAGCCCATCGCGGCCGAGGCTCCCTCGGCGTGCCCTGCCGAGCGACCGGGCGGGCCGCCCGGCTGGACCGGCCCGCCGTCGTGACCGTCGTGCCGGCCGTCCTCGCGCTGGCCGCCGGGCTGTGGGACCTCGGCGGGCCGCCGCCGTGGCGGGACGAGGCGGCCACGGTCAGCGCGGCCGTCCGCACCCTTCCCCAGTTGGCGCACCTGCTGCAGTCGGTCGACGCGGTGCACGGCCTCTACTACGCGCTGATGCACGTCGTCGCGGGCCTGTCCGGCACGGCCGAGGTGGCGCTGCGGATCCCGTCGGTCGTCGCGGGCGCGCTGGCCGCGGCCGGGACCGGCGCCCTCGGCCGCGCCCTCGGCGCCCCCCGGGCGGGCCTGTACGGGGGCGTGCTGCTGGCCCTTATGCCCATCTTCTCCAGGTATGTCCAGGAGGCCCGGCCGTACGCGCTGACGGCGGCGGCGGCCGTCGGCGTGACCCTGCTGTTCCTGCGCGTGCTGCGATCGCCCACCTCGGGCGTCCTGGCGGCGTACGCGGCGGCGCTGACCGTGCTGGCCTACCTCAACCTGTTCGCGTTCCTGGTCGTGGGGGCGCACGGCGTCGCGCTGATCCTGTCGAGGGGACCGCTGCTCCGGTGGGCGTGCGCGGCGACGCCGGCGCTGGCGGCCGTGGCGCCGCTGGCCTGGCTCGGCTCCCGGCAGAGCGCGCAGGTGGGGTGGATCCCCGGCCGGACGCGGGGGATGTGGGCAGGCTGGCCGTCCAGCTGTTCGGCGACCTCGGCGGGGCGACGGGACCCGGGGTGGCCCCGCTGACCTGGGCGCTCGCGCTCTTCGGCCTCGCATACGCCGCGGTCGTGCGCGTTCGCCGGGTTCGGGCCGCCCGCCGCGCCGGAAAGCCCATCGAGGAGTTCGACGGAATGCCCGCCGAAGGATCCGTCGCGCGCCGCGCCGCAGCGCCCTGGGCCGCCGCCTCGGCCGGGAAGCCGCCCGCCGGTGAGGCGGGTCCGGCCCCCTTCGGCCATGCGGCGCTCGTGCGGCTGACGCTGCCGTGGCTGCTCGTGCCCGCGCTGGTGCTGCTCGCGGCCTCCTGGGCCCTCCATCCCGTGTACGTGTTCCGCTACGTCTTCTGCTGCGTTCCGGCGGCGGCGCTGCTGGCCGGGGGCGGGGCCTGGGCCGCGCTGCCTCCCCGGCCTCGCCGCCGCCATGCTGGCCGCCTGGCTCGGCCTGTCGGTTCCCGGGCAGTTCGCCACGCGGGGGCCGGACGGCAGGCAGGACGATCCGCGGCCGGTCATGGCGCTGCTCGCGGCCGAGGCGAAGCCGGGGGACGGGGTGCTGTTCGTCCCCGCCAAGGTCAGGAAGTACGAAGCGGTCTATCCGTCGGTCTTCGGCAGGCTCCGCGACGTGGCGCTGGCCCGGTCACCAGAGCAGGACGGCAGCTTTCCGGGCCGCGAGGTGGGCACCCGGGTGCTCGCCGCCCGGCTCGACGGGCTGCGCACGCTCTGGGTCGTCGGCCACACGGGCAAGAACGCGATGCCCGCCCGCCGCCGTGCTCTGGTCGCCCGTTCGTTCGCCCCCGCCGGCCGCTGGACCTTCCGCGGCCTGTTCGTGGACAGGTACGACCTGCGGCACGCTCACCGCTCGAACGGCGCCGGGGTGGGGAAGTAGGCCTCCAGGAACCGCGCCAGCAGCGCGTCCTGGTCGGGGGTGGTGGGGGCGGTGTCGGTTGAGGCAGAACACGTCGTGCCTGCGCCGGGCCAGCATGCGGCGCAGCTTGGCGGGCGTCTTCGGCAGCGACAGGTCCACATAGGTGTAGTCGACCGTGCCGGGCACCGCCCGCCCGCTGAGGTAGCCGTAGTAGTGCGCCAGCGAGGACACCACCGAGATGTCCCGTGACGTGCGGAACCTGCTGCGGGCGGTCGCCGTGAACTCCGCCGCGAAACGCCCCTCCAGCTCGTACATGAGCGACCGGCGCAGCGCGTACGGCACGTGCTTGAGCTTCTGCGTGATCGTGCGGCCGGTCAGGTTCTCCAGGATGCGCCGGTTGTTCATGCCCGCGGCGTGCACCGGGGACTCCTCGGTCTCCGGCATGCCGAACGGCACGTGGACGGTGCTGGGGAAGAAGCGGGTGATCCCGTTGCCCTCGAAGAACGTCCGGGGAGGCAGCGGCCGGCCCAGGAAGAAGTCGTCGTTGAAGTACAGGAAGTGCTCGCTGAGCCCGTCGATGTGGTGAAGCTGCGTCTCGATGGCGTGGGAGTTGAACACCGGCAGCACCGACGGGTCGGTGAAGATCTCCTTGTGGTCGACCACCGAGACCATGGGGTGGGTGGTGTCGAGCCACGGAGGCGTCTGGCCGTCGGTGACGATCCATATCCGGTTGATCCAGGGGGCGTACATCAGCAGGGAGCGCAGCGAATAACGCAACTCGTCCCTGCTGGTGAACCGTGCCTCCGTGGTCGCCATCTCGCTCGGCGGGGTGCCGGTCCGCAGCGCCTCGTCGCGCTCGGCCTGGTCGCGCCGCGCCCGCCAGGCCGGGTCGGCGCCGTCCACCCACGTGTAGACGGCGTCGATCGGGAAGTCGATGTCGTCCAGCAGCCGCCGGACGAACTCGGGCCGGGTGCGGTAGGCGCGGGCCCGGCGGGCGGCGCAGGCCAGCGGCGTGAACAGCTCCTCGCCGCCGTCCACGGCGGGGCCGTCGGCGGGGACGCGGTCGCAGGCGGGGTTCGGCCTCGGGGCGACCAGTTCGTCGCCCTCGCGGGCCCAGAACTCCAGGTCGCATCCGTTCTCCGGGCCGAGCGTCAGCGTGCGCGAGGGGCTGGCGAAGTACAGGCCAGCCGCACGACCTTGGCGTCGCCGAGCAGCGCCGCCGCCCGCCGCACCGGGCGCATCCGGCCCGCGTCCGCCTGGCGTGCCCGCGCCCCCTGCCTGCCGTACGGCTGCCGCGCCGCGAACAGCGGATGACCGCCGGCCGCGAGCGCGGCGAGCGCGCGCGTGCGGTCGTCCTCGGGCACGGCGATCACCGGTGGCCGGTTGGGCAGCGGGCGCACGCAGAAGTACGGCACGCGCGCCTCGGTCAGCAGGGCGCACACCACGTCCAGCGTCTCGCGCTGGGCCTGGAGCGGACCCGCGTCCGCCCGGATGAGCGCGGCCCGCGGCGCGGGCTCCCACGACGGCAGCCGCCCCTGCAGCCGCCGGTACAACGTGACAACGGGCATGGTCTCCCCCTCGAACACGGACTGTAACCGATCGGCGACCGGATTGGCGGATGGTTTACGTAGATGGGGGAGATGGTCAAGAACCGGCAACGAGATGCCCTGCCTGTTACAGAAGAGCAGGCCGCGGCTACCGCTTGTAGTCATTCTTGCCTGCATGGGGGGCTTCACGCTGGACGACATACTCGCGACGCGCAAGCCGAGAGACTCGTGGTGGACCGTCTTCATGGTCGATCCGCTCGCCTGCCGGCTCGCGCTGCTCGTGGCCAATCACACCTCGATCACGCCGAACGGGCTGACCAGGCTGTCCATGCTGATCGGCTTCGCGTCGGCGGCGGCCTTCGCGGAGGGCATGCTCGTCGCCGGGGCGGCTCTGTTCTATCTGAGCTTCACGGTCGACTGCATGGACGGGAAGATCGCCAGGCTCAAGGGCACGGGGACGCCCTTCGGCCTGTGGCTCGACTACGTCGGCGACCGGGTGCGGGTGGTCTGCTGCGCCTTCGGGTGGGGGTTCGGGGAGTACACCCGCACGGGCGACACCGATGTGGTGCTCGCCGCCGTCGGCGTCGTGGTGCTCGACCTGTTCCGCTACATCAACGGCCCGCAGCTGAAGCGGGTCAAGGACGCCACGCGCGCGCTGCTCGAGGCGCGGCTGGAGGGGCAGTACGTCCTCGCCGAGAGCGTCCTGCGCTCCAGGCCGCGGACCGAGCTGGGGCAGGCCGCCGCGGAGTTCGGCCAGGTCGCCGCCGAGGACGGCGCCGCGGTCGTCGACCTGCAGAAGGCGTTCCACGCCCGCTTCCCCTGGTACGACCGGTTCCGCGTCTTCCTGGTGCGGCACCGGGTGCGCACCCACGTGGTGAGCGGCATCGAGTTCCACGCCGCGATCTTCGTCGTGGGCCCGCTGTTCGGACCCAAGGCCCTGGTGCCGGTCTCGGTCGTGGCCGGCGCACTGCTGCTGGCGTTCGAGATGAGCCTCGTCTACCGCGTCTGGCTGGCGGCACGCCAGGTGCCCCGCACCGCCGCCGAGAAACAGAAGATCCTTGTCTGACCGGCCGTCCCGGCCGGATCCGCACGCTCGTACGGCGTGACGCCGTAGGACCCGCGTCACGAGCCGCGCCCGGGGGAGGGCGGCGGCCTGGCGTCTGGCAATTTCACCACGGGGGATAGAACTATGCATTCGGACAGGCCTGTCTTCGTCGTCGGCTGCCCGCGCTCCGGCACCACCATGCTGCAGCTCATGCTGCACTCGCACCCGCGCATCGCGGTCCCGCCCGAGACGCGGTTCCTCGTCCCGGCCTACTTCTCCCGCCGGGCGTACGGCGACATGCGGCTGGCCGACAACAGGCGCAGGCTGGCGACCTGGATCGCCGAGGGCCGGACCACGAAGTTCCACGAGCTCGGGCTGAGCCGCCCCGACTTCGTCCAGGCGGCCATGCTCGGCCCGGGCAGCTTCGGCTCGGTCATCGGCATGGTCTTCAAGTGCTACGCCGAGCGCTTCGGCAAGCCGCGGTGGGGCGACAAGCGGCCCAGCTACTACCGGCACGTCGAGATGCTCATGCGGATGTTCCCCGACGCGCAGTTCGTCCACCTCGTCAGGGACGGCCGCGACTGCGTGGCCTCGCTCAAGCAGATGCCCTGGTACAAGGCGGACGCCGTGCACGCCATGGCCAACTGGGCCGAGGCCGTCGACTTCGGCCGCCGGCACGCGCGCAAGCTGCCGGCCGACAGCTTCTACGAGCTGCGGTACGAGGACCTCACCGCCGACCCGGAGACCGAGCTGAAGAAGCTGTGCGTGTTCCTCGGCGAGGAGTACGACCCGGCGATGTGCGAGCCGCGCCACATGGCCGAGCTGGCCGTGCCCAAGCACAAGGTGTGGCACAGCAACACGCACGAGGAGGTGACCACCGCCCACTCGGGCAAGTGGGCCTCCCGGCTGGAGCCCTGGGAGATCTCGCTGTGCGAGGAGGTGCTCGGCGAGCGGCTCACCGCGTACGGCTACGAGCTGAGCGGCGCGCGCAAGGCCGACCGCGAGCACGTCGCCGCGTTCAAGGCGGCGGCGGCCAAGCGCCGCGCGGCGCGGCTGCGCAAGTACAACCGCGACCGGCTCACCCGGCTGCGCGAGCCCGGTCCGATCGCCGCGCTGCTGACGGAGGGCCAGCGGCGGCTCGCCGGCCTGCCTCAGCAGCGCTCCTACGAACTGCTTCCCCGCTGACATCCCCTCTCGGCCATCTCAGGCGCCCGGCGGGGGGCCGACCGACGACCGCACGATGAGGCGCGAGCGGAGCGTGTGCGTCTCCCGGTCGGCCTCGGCCCCCTGCACGATGTCGAGAAGCACCTCGGCCGCCTTCGCGCCGAGCCCGTGCACGGGCTGCTCGATCATCGTCAGCGGCGGGTCCATGACCGCGGCCCAGGCGCTGTCGTCGAACCCGATCAGGGAGACGTCGCGCGGGTAGGACAGCCGGGCCGCCCGCAGGGCGCGCAGGGCTCCCGTCATCGCCTCGGTCTCGGTGCAGAACAGCGCGGTGATGCGGTTCGGCAGGGCGAGCATGCGCGCGACCTCCTCGGTCGCCCGCTCCTCGACCTTGCGCCCGACCATCACCAGCTCGGGATCGAAGGGGATCCGTGCGTCGTCGAGCGCGTCGAGGTAGCCGCGCAGGCGCTCGCCGTCGGTCCACAGGTTGCGGGCCGCCGCCGCCAGCAGCTCGCGGCGGGTCGCCGGCGGCTGCGTCATGGACGGGCCCCACACGAAGCCGATCCGCCGGTGCCCCGCGGCGATCAGCCGCTCGACCGCCTCACGCGCCGCGTCGCGGTTGTCGATGACGACCGCGTCGAGGTCGAGCGCCGGGATGGCCCGGTCGACCAGGACGACGGGGACGCCGCGCTTCAGCGCCTCCTTGACGTGGCCGGCCTCCCGGCCGCTGACCGCGGCGGACGCGATGATCATGCCGTCGACGCGCTTGTCGATCAGCACGTTGGTGGCGGCGACCTCCTCGTCGAGGTCCTCGTAGGTGCTCAGCACGATCGTGTCGAAGCCGCGGGCCCGGGAGGCGTCGCAGACGCCGCCGACCAGTCCGGCGAAGAAGGGGTTGCCGATGTCGGCGACGATCACCCCGATGGTGTGGCTCACGCCCGTCGACATGCTGCGGGCGAGCGCGTTGGCGCGGTAGCCGAGCTTCTCGGCCGCCGCGAGCACGCGTTGGCGCAGCTCCGGGCTGACGTGTCCATACCCGCCGAGCGTGCGGGCGGCGGTCGCCCTTCCGACGCCCGCCTCGGCCGCCACCTCGGAGATCGTCACCCGCCCGGCGGCCTGGCTCGGCTCAGCTGGCATGGCTGGCGTTCCTCCCTCTCGATCCTACGGAAGCTTATTGACCGCTCCCCCGCCTGAGGGCGGGGGATTCCTGGCTCACGCTGCCTGGTTGCCCGGCGGACGGTCAGGTCTTACGCGATCAACGCCAGCCGGGTTCAGACCAGCCCGGATGAGCATCACACGCGCGGAGTTCTTGTCCCTTGAGGAGACGGCTCCGCACGTGGTGCAGGTGTAGGTGCGTTTCGACAGCGGCAGTGCGTGCTTGGTTCTCGCTCCGCAGTGCCCGCAGTCCATGGTGGTGTATGCGGGATGCACGAGGCGGATATCCCGCCCGTGCTTGCGTGCCATCTCGATCAGGGCCTGCTTGGTGGTGGAGATCGCGGCGTCCGCTGCCTTGCGGGCCATGGTGGTCTTGGCGAGGAACTTCGGGCGGAAGTCCTCCACCGCGATCACGTCGTGGTCCCTCACGACCTTCTTGGCCCACTTGCGTGCGCCGTCTTGGCGTTGCCGGGCAACCTTCTTGTGCAGCTTCGCGGCCTGCCTCTTGGCGCTGCGGTAGCCGCTGGAGGCGGTCTGTCCGCGCTCGGGCTTACGGCGGGCCATCTTCCGCTGGTAACGGGCCAATCTGGCAGCGGCCTTGTTTCCGTGCTCGGCGTGTGGGAGGTCATGGTCGTCGCTGGTGGTGGTCGCGGTCTGCTTCACGCCCCAGTCGATGCCGATGCACCGTCCCGTGGCGGGCAGCGGCTGCGTCTCGGCGGAGACGACGAAGGATGCGTACCAGTGGCCGAGGCTGTCCCGGTAGATGCGGACGCTGCTCGGTCCGGCGGGCAGGTCGCGGGACCATACCACCGTCAGGGCGATACCCCCGGCCAGGTGCAGACGGCCGTCTTTGAGGCGGAAGCCGTTCCGTGTGTAGTTCAGCGTCGGGTAGGCCAGGTCCTTCTTCTTGAACCTGGGCATTCCCGCTCGCTGCTTGATGGGCAGCCGTGCCTTGATGTCCTTCAAGGCCTTGGCGCGGGACTTGGCGAAGTCCCGGATGGTCTGCTGCTGCGGCACCGACGCCCCCGTGCGCAGCCACTCGTGCTCGGTGCGCCACCCGGTCAGCATCTTGTCGAGCTGAGCCGGGCCGCACGTCTGCTTCGCCTGGTGTGCCGCCCGGGATTGGGCGACGCATTCGTTCCACACCCATCGGCACCGGTCCCACTCGGTAAGCAGCGAGGTGAGCGCGGCCGACGGCACGCGAAGCCGGTAGGTGTACCGGGCGAGCCCGGACGCCTGCGCTACCGCTGACGTTGTCACACCATCCTCCGGCGCAGCATCACGAACGGCGATCTCGGCGGCGCCGATGACGGCGATCTCGCGGGCACGGCGAACCGCCTGCGCGATCTCTTGCCTTGGAGTGACATAGTGCCAGCCGTAGAAGCCGCCGACGGCGTTACGGAAGATGTCACACGTCAGGGCAGGTGCCTGAGGTTCCCTCGGTCCGTGTTCCCAGCAGCAGGCGTAGCCGTCGCACGATTGGAGTTCGGACGGCCGGAAGTTCTGCGTTTTCTCGCATTTGTGACACCGAACGATCACCTGCCTAGCGTCTTTACCCTCACTGCCCATGAAGTGAATGTCTCCTCCTCCGTTCGCAGGCAGGGGCATCCTCCGGCTCATCTTGTGAGAACGGGCCGTCCGTGGCCGAACGCGCCCTCCACCAGGCATTGCTCGTAGGCCGACCGCGCGCCGTCGTGGAGCGCGCGCTCGATGGCGTCGCGGTCCGGGGACGTGCCGGTGGTCCAGCCGCCGCGCAGCAGCGAGACGGCGAACCCAGCGAGGAAGGCGTCGCCGCAGCCCATCGTGTCGACCATCAGTCCGGGGTCCTCCACCCGGCGCGCGGCGGTCGCGACCGTGACCCTGCCGTCGTGCGCGATCGCCCCCTCCACGCCGCGCGTGGCAAGCGCGAGCCGCGCGCCGCGCCGTACGGCCTCGGCCAGCAGGTCCCGCGTGGCGGCCTCGTCGAGGTGTGAGCACGACAGCAGCACCAGGTCGGCGTGCGGGCAGACCCGGTCGAGGTAGCCGGGAGCGCGGAACTCGTCCTCGCTGGACAGGTCGAAGCTCACCAGCGGGCCGCGCCCGGCCAGCTTGGGCAGCTCGCTCTCGCTTCGGGAGTACACGCTGGAGTGCACCAGGTCGAAGGAGGCGGCGTACCGAAGCAGGTCGTCACCGAGGACGAGCGGCTCCCGCAGCGTGACGCCGCCGCCGTTCCAGCCGAGGAAGACGCGGTCGCCGTCGTCCACGCGCAGGGTGGAGACGCCGCTCTCGCCGGTCCGTACGACGCAGTGGTCGATCGCGACTCCCTGGGCGGCGATCGAGGCGCGCAGGAAGTCGCCGAGCTCGTCGTCGCCGAACACGCCCAGGTAGGCCGCGTCCAGGCCGAGTCGGCGGGCGTAGACGGCCACGTTGACGCTGTTGCCGCCGGGGTACTCCACGCCGCGGTCGACGAACCGGTCGACGATGTTGTCGCCGAAGCCGAGGACTCTCAAAGGACTCTCCTGTGGACGAGCCCCCGCGCAGTCACGCGCGAGGGAGTGTCCCGTGATCTTTTGCCGTAGCGAGGATCGGCCAGATGGATGCGTCGCAAGGCCGAGGAGGAGCCCATAGCGGAGCTATGGGCGACGACGAGAACGCAGCGAGGCGCCATCTGGGCGACCGCAGTAGGCGAAAAAGATCACGGGACACGACCTGGGGCCCGGAAGGGGGGAACGGCGGATCAGTAGTCCATGACGCGGTAGTAGCGGCGCAGGTCGAGCGAGTGGTCGCGCACGCGCTCCAGGTGCTTGCTGACGCGGCTCATGACGGTGTCGAGGACCAGCGGCGCGAGCAGGCCGCGGAACTCCGGGCTGATGCCGTCGAGCGGGTAGTCCTTCGTGTCGAAGACGGTGACGTCCTTGGAGATCCGCTTGGCGAAGGCCTCGGCGCGGTCGGTGAGCGCCCGCGCCTCGTCCTCGCCCTGGAAGACGATCACGCTGGTGTTCTCCTCGACCAGTTCGAGCGAGCCGTGGAAGAACTCGGCGCTGTGCACCCGCGTGGTGCGCAGCCACTGCATCTCCTCGAGGATGCACATGGAGTAGAGGTAGGTGAACCCCCACAGGTTCCCGCCGCCGATGAGGAAGTAGTAGTCGCTGTCCTTGTGGGCGTCGGCGAACGCCTCGGCGACCGGCTCGGCCTGCTTGGAGACCTCCAGGAGGATCCGCGGGATGTCCTCGAACTCGGCGGCGAACTTCTCGTAGCCGTCGAACTCGCCCCGCCGCGACAGCAGCCGGCCCATGAAGAGCAGCATCTGCATGTCGAACGGCCACGTCTTGGGCTCGGTCAGCAGCGCGAGGTCGACGTTCCGGGCGATCGGCGAGTCGGGGTAGCCGGTGAAGCCGATGGTGTGGGCGCCCTTCGACTTGCAGAACTCGATGGCCCGGACGACGTCCTCGGTGGTGCCCGAGACCGACGTGAAGATCGCCACCGAGCGCTCGCCGAGCGCCTTCTCGTCGGCGGCGACCAGTTCTGCCGCGATCACCGCGCGCACGTCGAGGGTGGACCGCTGGCGCGCCAGGCGCTCGTACGGCCACATCTGGGCATAGGTGCCGCCGGCGCCGACGAGGTAGAGGTTGTCGAATCCCCCGTCCACGAGCCGATCGACCAGTTCCTCGATCTGCGGGCGCAGCGCCACCGCGCTCGCCAGCTGGGAGAGGAATTCCGGCTCGTTGAATCCGAGCATTGTCGCGTCCTTTCGGGATCACCTGCGGACCGGCGGCGCCCCTGCTGCCTGATACCGGTATCACGCGGGGGTCACGCTGGCACAGGTGAACGTGCGGCGTCAACACCGCGCCCCTCTTTCCCTTGCTTGTGCGGCGTCTAGCTGCTGTTTCTGGCCGCCGGCGATCCCGTACGCGTCCTGCGGGAAAAAATTCTTGGAACTAGGACTGGTACCGGTATCAGATGCTCTGTACAGTCACCCCACACCAGCGGGTCGTGCCGGCGGCGCGTCCCGGCGGATCCGAGGTGCCTCGGGCACCGGCGGTCCTCCCTCCCCCAGAGAGACCAGAGAGAAAGGAAGCCCATGCGCCCTCGCGCACTGACGACGTTCGCGGCACTCGCCGGGACGTCGGTGCTCGCCCTCGCCGGGTGCACCGGCGGCGGGCAGGCGGACAAGGCTCCCGCGGCCGACGTGACCGCCGCCCCCGACTACTCGGGCACCCTGAGCATCCTCACCAAGTTCGCCGGAGAGCCGCTGGAGCCGTACTTCCAGGACCTGGCCGCCGAGTACGAGAAGCAGCACCCCGGGGTGAAGATCCAGCTCATCCAGGAGACCGACCAGAGCATCAAGGACAAGACCAAGACGTTGACCGCGTCGAACGCCCTGCCGGACGTCTACTTCACCTGGACCGGCAACTGGGCGGAGAACTTCGTCCGCGGCGCCGCGCGGCCGACCTGACCAAGGTCATCGGGCCCGGCACGGAGTGGGGGAAGACCTTCAGCGAGGGGGCGCTGTCGGCCTTCGCCTACGACGGCAAGTACTACGGGATCCCGCTGTACGGCAACGGCAAGTTCATGGGCTACAACAAGGCCGCGTTCGCCAAGGCGGGGGTCAAGGTGCCCGCCACGTTCGAGGACCTGATCGCCGCCTGCGGCCCGCTGCGCAAGGCGGGGTACGAGCCGATCGCGTTCGGCAACAAGGACGGCTGGCCGGCACTCCACTACCTGCAGCAGATGTTCGCCTACGACGTGCCCTGGGACACGCTGCAGGCCGACCTCAAGCCCGCGACGGCGAAGCTGGACGACCCGGGCTACGTCACCGCGCTGACCCGGTTCAAGACCCTCGTCGACACCTGCACCGACACCAAGAGCGGCACCAACGGCGTGCTGTACAGCTCGGCGCAGGAGAAGTTCGCCGACGGCAAGGCGGCCATGTACTACCAGGAGATCCTGGAGTTCGACAACGAGACCGCCAAGGGCAAGCTCCCCACGGACGACTTCGGCATCTTCCCGCTGCCCGCGCCGCAGGGGGCGAAGGGCGACCCCACGGTGATCGAGGGCGCGCCCGAGGGATACCTGGTCAACGCGGCCTCCCCGCGCATCCCGCTCGCCGTCGACTTCATGAAGTTCGTGACGAGCGTGAAGAACGCCAAGACGCTGTCGTCCCCGCCGTACGGCCAGCCGAGCACGGTCATCGGGGCCGTCACGCCCGAGACCTCCAGCAAGGCGGTGTACGAGGGCGTCGGCCTGGTCAACAAGGCGCCGAAGCTGGCCGCCTGGCTCGACACCGTCACCGTGCCCGACGTCGCCGACGCCTGGCTGTCCGGCGGCGAGGCGCTGATCACCGGCGGCAAGACCCCCGAGCAGGTGCTCGAGAGCGTCCGCCAGGCCTCGGCGTCGGCGAAGTAGCCGGAGGAGAGCAGGTGCGCACCATCGGCAAACGGGCGCTCGGGCTCGCGTGGGTCGTTCCCGCCCTCGTGCTGGTCGGGGTGTTCGTCTACTTCCCGCTGGCCGAGAACCTCGGGTTCAGCACGCTCAAGTGGGACATCTACAGCGGCAGCCAGGAGTACGTCGGCTTCGCCAACTACACCAAGCTCGTCGAGGACCCGGTCTTCTGGCGGTCGCTCGGCAACAACGTGCTGTACGCCGTGGTGTCGATCGTGTTCCAGGTGTTCGGTGCGCTCGTGCTGGCCGCGCTCATCGAGGGCGTGCGCAGCGAGCGGTGGCAGCGCGTCCTGCGGGCGATCTACTTCATCCCCTCCGCGATCTCGCTGACCGTCGCCGGCCTGCTCTTCTACTTCATCTACGAGCCCGACCTCGGCCTGCTCAACCACCTGCTGCAGGCGGTCGGCCTCGGCGGTCTCAGCCACTCGTGGCTGGGCGAGGAGAGCACGGCCATGCCGGCGATCGTCGCGATGAGCCAGTGGCAGGGCTTCGGCTACTCCACGCTGCTGTTCGCCGTCGCCATCCAGCGGATCCCCCGCGAGATCTACCAGGCCGCGGCCCTCGACGGCACCGGCCCGGTCCGCCGCTTCTTCCACGTGACCGTTCCCCTGGTGCGAGAGATGACCGGCGTGATGTCGATGGTCACGATCTCGGGGGCGTTCCAGGTGTTCAACGAGGTCATGGTGATGACCAGCGGCGGGCCGGACAACTCGACCCAGGTGCTGGGGACCTGGCTCTACCGCAGCGGCTTCGTCCGTAACGACTTCGGCTACGCCGCCGCGATCGCGACCGTCATCTTCGTGATCACGCTCGGCATCGCCGTGGCGCAACTGTGGGTCGCGCGCAGGAGAAGGGTGGCGTGGTGAATCGCATCGGCTTCCTGGGGGTGATCACCCGGGTGTTCCTGTGGGCGTTCCTGCTCTGCCTCGCGGTCGTGGTGGTCTATCCGCTGCTGTGGATGGTGCTCAACGGCTTCAAGACCAACGGCGAGATCTTCGGGAACCCCTTCTCACTGCCCTCGCACTGGAGCTTCGACAGCTACCAGAAGGCCTGGAACCGCGGGGTGAGCGACTACCTCACCACGAGCGTGCTGGTCACCGTGACCTCCACGATCGCGACCGTGTTCGTCAGCGCGTGGGCGGCGTACGGCCTCACCCGGGTGAACATCCCTTTCTCCAAGCTGACCACCGGGGTCATCCTCGGCGGGCTGATGCTCGCCCCGAGCGTGGCGCTCGTGCCGCTGGTCAAGATGTTCCAGGCCATGGGCCTGTACAACAGCTTCTGGGCGCTGCTCATCCTCTACACGGCCTTCCGGGTGCCGTTCACCACCTTCCTCATCCGGGCGTACATGCTCGACCTGCCGCGTGAGGTGGACGAGGCGGCCGAGATGGACGGCTGCGGCCGGTGGACCGCCTTCTGGCGGATCATCCTGCCCATGTGCAAGCCGATCATCACCTCGACCGTGCTGCTGCACATCCTGTTCGCGTGGAACGAGTACCTGTTCGCGATGGTCTTCACCAGCGGCGCGGGCGTGCAGACCCTTCCCGTCGGCCTGATGAGCCTCATGAGCAAGCACGGCACCGAGTTTCCCGTCGTCTTCGCCGGCATGGCGATCGCGGCCTTCCCGGTCGTGCTGCTGTTCTTCGCCGGGCAGCGTTACATCGTCAAAGGACTCGCGGACGGAGTCGGAAAATGAGCCCCATGCCCCTCATCACCGGATCGAACTTCTCCTACCAGCACCTGCCGTTCGAGCGGTTCCTCGACGACGCCGCCGACCTCGGTCGCGAGGAACTGGAGCTGTGGGGGATCGCCCCGCACTTCCACGTGCCGCAGGTGAGCGACGCCGAGGCCCGCGCCGTACGCCGCCGGGCCGCCTCCCGCGGCCTGCGCGTGCGCTGCCTCACGCCGGAGCAGGTGGCCTACCCGGTCAACATCGCCTCGGCCGACACGCGGCTGCGCGCCTCCAGCATCGCGATGTTCCGCCGGGCGGCCGAGCTGTGCGCGGAGCTCGGCGCCGAGTTGCTCCTGCTCACGCCGGGCCGGGGATACGAGGACGAGCCGGTGGAGGCGGCCTGGCGCAGGTCCGCCGACGCCCTCGCCGAGATCGCCTCGTACGCCGAGGGGTTCGGGGTGACCTGCGTGCTCGAACCCCTCCAGCGGGTGGAGTCGAACCTGCTCAACGACTCGCGGGCGCTCGCGCGGATGCTGGACGAGGTCGGCGCGCGAACCTCGCCGCCGTGCTCGACACCGTGGGCATGGCGGTCGCCGGGGAGAGCGTGGACGACTACTTCGACGCGCTCGGCGACCGGGTCCGCCACGTGCACCTCATCGACGGCCGCCCGGCCGGGCACCTGGCGTGGGGCGACGGGGAGCTGCCGCTGCCCGACTACCTCGCCGCCTTCTCCCGCCACGGTTATGCCGGGTTCATGACGTTCGAGCTGTTCGGCGACGGCACCTACGCCTTCGCCCCCCGGCCCGTCGTCGAACGCTGCCTGTCCGCCGTGCAGGCCGCCGTCACGGCGACTCCGTAGCCCCATCGTCAGGTCGCCCTCCTTCGGGGTAGCGGCAGGCGCGACCGCGTGAACACGGCGCCGCCGAGCGCGGCCAGCAGGGGAAGCACCACGACGAGCAGGCCGACGAGCGCCCAGGGAATCGCGATCACCGGGGCGTTCGCCGGCACGATCGTCGTCACTCCGTCGGCGCGCAGGAACACGGTCGGGTAGGAGACGGGCCGCCGGGCCGCGGCGACGCCCGGAGCGAGACCGACGAGCGCGCCGGTGACCGAGCCCAGCAGCGCGATCACCAGGGCCTGCCCGGCGACAACGGCCCGTTTCACCCGTGGGGCCGCCCCCACGGCCGACATGGTCTCCAGGTCCGGGCGCGCCTCAACAGTGGCCAGCATGGTGGCGACGAACGTCATCCCCAGCACGAGCACGGCCGCGGCGATGCCCAGCACGATCAGGAGCATCGTGTCGTCGGGAGCCACCGGCACTTCGAGTCGCACGGTCGCCTTGCCGGTGATCCGCTCCACCTTCGCGATGATCCGCTGTGCCGTCGCCCTGGGGACACGGAAGTCCGTGGGATCCACCACGAGCATGGCGGTCGCGGTGCCGTACCCGTTCTTCGCGGCCACCTCGGGCGCGACGACCGCGCGGGCCCAGCCCTCTCCGCTGGCCCGCACGCCGACGGCGGGCAGGGTGAGCGGCGGGAGGTCGCCCGGCCCGGCCTCGAGTGTCAGCTCGACTCTCAGCTGTCCGCCCCGGATCACCTCCGGGTTGAGCACGACGGCCTTCCCCTCGTGCAGCGCCGCCGCCGCGTGGGGGTCGTCGCGCCGCAGCACGTAGCGGAGCAGGTCGTCGTTTCCGACCAGGAGGCCCCCGGATTGGCTCGCGTCCGACTCCACCCTGCTGACGTTCGGGGCGGTGTCCGGCACCGAGGCGTACACGGGAGCTCCGGACCTCGACGTGAGCGTCCGCGCCTCCACCAGCGGTACTCCGGCGGGCAGTTCCTCGCGTACGGCGGTGCGGACGCGATCCCAGAGCCCGGGAGTGAGGTCCGGTCCGGCGATCCACAGCGCTCCGGTGGGAGCCTGCGGGTAGTCCTGCGCGTACGCCGGCCTCTGCGCGAGCCGGCTCTGCCACGTCACGCCCACCGCCGTGAGCGCCACGACCGCGGTCATCACCGCGGCGACGGCGGGCGCCGTACGGCCCCTGTTGCGTACGGCGTCCCTGGCGGCGAACCGGAGCGGCAGGGGGAGCCGGGCGGCGAGCCTGGCGACCGCCGCGATGAGCGCCGGCGTCAGGGTCACCAGGCCGAGCTGGGTGACCAGGGCCGAGGTCGCGATCCAGCCGAGCTCGTGACCGGCGCTCACGATGGTCGCCGCCGTGCCCGCGATGACGAGCACGATCCCGAGCAGCGGGCGGCCCGCGCGCTCACGGCCCCGCTCGCGCCTGCCCGACAGCACCGCGACGGGGTCCGTACGGCTCGCCGCGACGGCCGGGGCGAGCGCGGCCAGCAGCCCCGCGACGACGCCCAGCACCGCGGCCGTCGCGACCGCCGCCCAGGGCACGGCGAACGGGCCGAGCAGGTAGCCCGCCCGCCGTTCCAGAAGCGGTCGCGCGAGCCAGGCCGCGCCGACGCCCAGGGCCGCGCCCGGGCACCGACGGCGGCGACGCCGAACAGCAGGCCGTCGGCGAGCGCGATCGTCCGCAGGTGCGCGGGGGAGCCGCCCTGGACGGCGACGAGCGCGAACTCGCGCGACCTGCGCAGCCGCCCGACGGCGAAGGCCGGCCCGGCCAGCAGGACGACCTCGAGCAGCATGATCGCTATCCACGGCGCGGTCCGCACGAGGTCGGACACGCGCGACGGCGGCTCGTCCGGCTGGACCCCGTCGATCACGGCCCGGCTGACGACCACGAGACCGCGCGCGTTGAGCCGTTGTACGTCCGCCCATGTCACCGGACGCGGAGAGTCCACGAGCCAGGCGCGTGACATCAGCTCGGAGTTGACCGGCCCGAAGGCGGTGTCGGGCAAACTGCCGGGGAAGGTCACAAGTGTGGGCTCGATCCCCGCCATGTCGAACAAGGCGGCGCCGACGATCCGGACCGCATGGCGTTCGTCGCCGACGAGGAGCGTCACTCCCGGAGCCACGTCCTTGGCGTCGTCCCTGTTCAGCCGATTGACGGACACGACCGCCTCGCCGGGGGCGGTGGGCAGCCTGCCCTCGGTCAGCCGGAAGGTGCCCCGGGACATCGGGTCGCGGAGATCGACCTGACGGATCTGTCCCATGTCGTACCCCTGCGGGGTCAGGTACCGGAGGGTCGCCTGCGCGACCGGGACGAGCCGGCTGCCGGGAGCGAGTAGCGCCGTGACCTCGGCCCGTGTGAACGGCGTGCTCTCGGGGCCGGGCTGCCAGGAGACTCCGTTACCCCACGCGTCCTGGGTGAGGCCCGCCCACTCGTGGGCGCCGGTCACCATCGCGTCGGCCTGTCCGATCGGGTAGTGCTGGCGGTCGGTTCCGGGCGGCGGGAAGAGGACGGTCAGCACGAAGGCGGCGAGGGCGACCGGAAGCCCGATCATCGCGAGGATCAGCGCGCTGCGCCACTTCGACCGGCGGGCGTTGCGGCGGGAGATCCGCAACGCGGCCCTGACACCCTTCATCGGGCGGTCTCCATCCCGGCGGCCGCCGAGTCGACGATCTGCCCGTCCTTGAGGAAGACGACGCGGTCGGCCCATGCGGCGTAGCGCGGCTCGTGCGTGACCAGCAGCACGGCGGCCCCCGCGTCGGCCCGCTGCCGGAGCACCTGGATGATCTCGTCGCCCGCCCGGGTGTCGAGGGCGCCGGTCGGCTCGTCCGCCAGGAGCAGCCGCCGTTCCCCGACCAGCGCGCGGGCGATGGCGGCCCGCTGGCGCTGGCCGCCCGACAGGTCGTCGGGGAACCGGTCGCCGAGGTCGGCGAGCCCGACCTCCTCCAGCACCGCGAAGGCGTCCCGTCTGGCCTTCGCCGTACGGACGCCGTCCAGCTCGCGCGGCAGCGCGACGTTCTCCGCGACGGTCAGCGACGGGATGAGGTTGAGGTCCTGGAAGACGTATCCGGCGCTCCTGCGGCGCAGCTCCGCCAGTTGCTTCGGCGACAGACCCCGCAGCTCGCGGCCTTCGAGCGTCACCGATCCCTCCGTCGGGCGGTCGAGCCCGCCGGCGAGGTTGAGCAGGGTGGACTTGCCGGACCCGGACGGGCCCATGACCGCGACCAGTTCGCCCGCGTGGGCGTCCAGGCTGACGCCCCGCAGAGCCTGGACGGCTCGCGTCCCCTCGCCGTGGACGCGTACGACACCGGTCAAGCGCACGACCGGCTCGCCGTCCGGAACGGGTAACCGGTCCGGGGGGTGGTGTTCAGTCACGGATTCTCCTTGGTCGGGCGGATGAGCAGGGCCTCGCAGTGGTCGAGCCAGCGTTGCTCCGCTTCCGCGTGGAAGATCATCGAGTCGAGGACGAGGCGCTGCGCGGCCTCCGCGGACGCGTCGAGGCTTCGCTTGGCACGGGTGAGCTCCTGCAGGCCGCGCATCGTCGCGGATCGCTGGACCGCGATGACCGCCGCCGCGTCCACACTCGGGGTGGTGACGGCCATCGCGAGCTTGATGACGAGCTCGTCGCGGGGCCGGTCGGTCCGGGAGACGGGTTTGGCGAACCACCGGTCGAGCTCGTCGCGGCCTTCCTGGGTGATGGCGTATCGAACCCGGCCCTGCTCGTCCTGGTCGCCCTGGCCGTCGCGGGACACCAGGCCGTCGCGTTCGAGGCGGGACAGCGTCGTGTAGACCTGCCCGATGTTCAGTGGCCAGGTCGTCGCCGTGGACGCCTCGAATTCGGCCCTGAGCTGGTAGCCGTAGCGCGGGCCCCGGCTCAGCAGGGCGAGCAGGCCGTGTCGTACTGACATGAATACTCAGTATGCATACTGAGTATGCTCCTGGCGGTGGTTCGGCCCGAAAAAGCCGGAAAAGACGAACGGCCGGCGCCGCGTGGACGCGGCACCGGCCGGAAGCAGATCAGCGGATCAGCGGCGGATGGCCTTGGCGAGGATGGCGACGAAGGCCGCGAAGCCCAGCCCCCCGACGAGGATGGGCGCCATGATGACGGCGTCGGGATCGGGCCCGGTCAGGTAGCGGATCCCCATTCCGATGAACAGCAGGCCGCACAGCAGGGCCATCCAGTCCGTACGGTGCACCCGGCGCGGGCGCTCGGGTCGCGACTCAGGCCGCACGGCGCACCTCCACGTCTCCGATACCGGCCTTGACGTGCAGCTCGATCGTCGGCGCGTCGCCCTCGACGGGTGTCTCCGGCTCCAGGACCCGGTCGAAGCTGACGTCAGTACCGTCCTCGACCTTCTGGTCGATCTTCACCTCGCCCAGTTTGGAGGAACCGTGCACCTCCACGCGGGCGGTCGACGGGACGATCACCGTGAGTTGTCCCATCGACACCGAGGCGTCGAACCTGACCCGGCCGCCCGGCTTGAGCGTCACGTCGCTCAGGTCGAGCTTGCCTTCGCCGATGCCCAGTTCGTAGGCGCCGGGCGACCGGACGGAGCCGACGGGGTGCCAGACGAAGCTGCCGACCTTGCGGGGGATGCCGTTCACCGTCGAGCTTCCCACCAGCACGAGGGCCACGATCGTCCCGGCGGCGACCAGTGCCGCGCCCCGGCCGAACCAGGCCGCGACCAGCAGGCCCGCCCCGATCGTGACGAGGACCGCCCCGCCGACGACCGGCAGGCCGACCGACCCGGAGCCGGTCCGCTGCATGGTGACCATGATCCCTCCAACGATCAGGGCGAGGCAGATGGTGAGGCCGCCGATGAACGACCTGGGGCGCTTGGGCTTCGCCGGCCGTGCGGGCGGCGGCGTGGGCGGGGCGTAGGGGCTCGGCGGGTAGGGCGCGGCGTACGGCTGGTACGGCTCACGCCTCGTGTAGGGGCCGTGGGGGGCGAAGGGCTCTCCGGCCCCGTACCCGTGCCCTCCGGCTCCGTGTCCCATGCCGTGCCGGTGCTCCTGGGCGCCGCCGTGGCCGTACGTGCCCGCCCGCGCCTCGCGGGCAAGGTCGGACAGCCGCCGGTAGCCGTCGCCGGCCGGAGCGGCGGAGCCGGAGGGCCCCGGCGCGCCGGGAGCCCAGCCGGCCGGCGCCCCGTACACGTCCGGCCCCGGGTTGTTGAGGTGCGGCGTGTTCGGGTCTGGGGCGGGCTCCGCGGCCAGCCGGGCGACGGGCTCGAAGGGCCGGGTCGGCGGGTCGCCGTCCGCCCGCCCCGCCGGTGCCGCGTCCCCGGGGACGACCTCCTGGACGAGCGTGTCGTCCACGGCCTGCGGGGTCGCCGCCACCGGGTCCTGGACCATCGTGTCCTGGATCGCGGTCTCGTCCGCGGCCGCGTCCTGGACCATCGTGTCCTGGATCGCGGTGTCGTCCGGGGCTCTGTCCGCGGTGGCGCCGGGGGCGTCCGGGCCGGGGACCGCCGTGTCCGTCGCGGCCCCCTGCGCTGCGGCTCCCTGCGGCGCCGGCGCAGGTGCCTGCGGTGCCGGTGTCTCCCGCAGCGGTGTCTCCGCCATCGGCGCATCCGCCCCGTACGGCTCCCTCGTGGGCGGCGCGGTGAAGGGCGCGAACGGCGCGAAATTCGGGGTGGCCCGGGTCATGCCGCGTCGTCCGGTCGCCCGGTCGGGCATCGACTTGGCCATCGTCAGCAGATCGACGCCGCGCGCGTGGGCGGCCATCAGCACGATGGCCAGCAACGTGCCGACCACGATCGTGCCGCGGTTGATCCCCCCGGAGGCGACGTTGATGATCAGGCCGAACGCGAAGACCGCGGCCAGCAGCGCGAGCACGGTCTCGGCGTCGAACAGCCGCCTGGTCCACTGCTCCAGGTGGCCGGGGCCGCCGCCCGGCTGGCGCATCAGCAGGAACGCCGCGACGTACAGCATGACGCCGATGCCGGAGGCGAGGACCAGCACGGCGAAGCCGACCCGGAAGAGCACGGGGTCCATGCCCGTGAACCTGCCGAGGCCCGCGCAGACGCCCGTGATCATGCGCCCGTCCCGGGAGCGGCTCAGTGCCTTCTCGGGCTCGGGCATGCCGGCGGAGTCGGGATCGGGGGTCGGTGGTGCCTCGGTCATGGTCCCATCCTGGCCTCGCCCGCCGTACCCCTGCCATCGGGGGAACCCCTGACTCGTCCCCGACCCCTCAGGGGTGGCGTCAGGGCATGCCCTGATGCGCTCATGGCTTGTGACGTGTGACGATGCTTCCCGAGATGTCTGAGATGCCTAACGCCCCCGCGGCGTATCCCCGGATGGTCCGGCCCGCCTCTGGCCGGGTGGTCGCGGGCGTCGCGCAGGGTGCCGCCGCCCAGCTGCGGCTCGACCCCGTCGTGCTGCGCCTCGCGTTCGTGCTGCTCACCGTCGTCGACGGGCTGGGCGTCGTGGCGTACGCAGCGCTGTGGATGTTCACCCCCAAGGAGGAGGTGAAGGGCAGCGAGCCGGCCCGCGAGTGGGGCCAGCTCGCCGCGTACGGCGTGCTGTGGCTGGCGCTGGCGGGCTTCGCGTGGATGACGGGCGCCTCCAGCGGCGGGTTCGGCACGTGGCCGATCGCGGTCGGCGGCATCGGCGCGCTGATCCTGTGGCAGCAGGCCGATCCGGGCCGGCGGCAGCGGTGGATGTCCGGCGCGGTCAAGCAGGTCAGCACGACCTGGGTGCGCACCGGCATCGGGGCGCTGCTCGTCGTCGTGGGCGCGATCGGCTTCCTGGCCGCGAGCGGCGAGCTGGCCAAGGCCAGGACCGGGCTCGTGTTCACCGCGGTCGTCGTCGGCGGCATGCTGATGATCGCCGCGCCCTGGCTGGCCTCGCTCGTGAAGGAGCTCCAGCGGGAGCGCACCGAGCGCATCAGGCAGGAGGAGCGGGCCGAGGTGGCCGCCCACGTCCACGACTCGGTGCTGCACACGCTGACCCTCATCCAGCGCAACGCCCACGACGCGCGGGAGGTCGCCCGGCTCGCCCGGTCGCAGGAGCGGGAGCTGCGCAACTGGCTCTACCAGCCCAAGCAGGACGCCGACGCCACCCTCGCCGCGGCCGTACGGCGGGTCGCGGCCGAGGAGGAGGACGCCCACGGCGTGCAGATCGAGGTGGTCTGCGTGGGCGACTGCGAGCTGAACGAGGGCCTGGTGGCCCTGCTGCAGGCCGCCCGGCAGGCGATGGTCAACGCGTGCAAATACAGTGGGGCTCCGGTCGTCTCCGTCTACGCCGAGGTCGAGCCCGACGAGGTGACGGTGTTCGTCCGGGACCGGGGCAAGGGCTTCGTGCTCGACGACGTCCCCGGGGACCGGATGGGCATCCGCCAGTCGATCATCGGCAGGATGGAGCGCAACGGGGGAAGCGCCCGGGTCAGGACCGAGCCGGGCGACGGAACCGAGGTCATGCTGACCATGAAGAGGGAGCAATGAAGACCGTACGCGTGCTGATCGTCGACGACCACCGGCTGTTCCGGTCCGGCGTACGGGCCGAGCTGGGGCCGTCGATCCAGGTGATCGGCGAGGCCGAGGACGTGGAGTCGGCGGTGACGGCGATCGGCGAGCTGCAGCCCGACGTGGTGCTGCTCGACGTGCACATGCCGGGCGGCGGCGGCCAGGAGGTGCTGCGGCGCGTGCTCGGCTCGGGCTCCCAGGTGCGCTTCCTCGCGCTGTCGGTGTCGGACGCGGCAGAGGACGTGATCGGGGTCATCCGGGGCGGCGCCCGGGGCTACGTGACCAAGACGATCAGCGGTGCCGAGCTGACCGACGCGATCATCCGGGTGTCCGAGGGCGACGCGGTGTTCTCGCCGCGGCTGGCCGGGTTCGTGCTCGACGCGTTCGCCTCGACGGAGGCCCCGCCCATCGACCCGGAGCTCGACTCGCTCACCCAGCGGGAGCGCGAGGTGCTGCGGCTGATCGCCCGGGGCTACGCCTACAAGGAGATCGCCAAGGAGCTGTTCATCTCGGTGAAGACGGTCGAGACGCACGTGTCGAGCGTGCTGCGCAAGCTGCAGCTGTCCAACCGGCACGAGCTGTCTCGCTGGGCCACCGCCAGACGTCTGGTCTGACCCCGTCTGTGCGGACCCGTCTGGTGCGATCGCCCCTCGGCGTGCGACGCTCAGTTAATGGGCCGTGACGTACCCTCCGTCTCCTTCAGCCGGGAGGACCGCCGTCGCTACCGGGACAAGGTGAAGCTGTCGCTGGACGTCCTGGCCGAGATGCTGCGGGAGTCGCGGTTCGGGTTCGACCGGCCCCAGATGGGCCTGGAGATCGAGCTGAACCTGGTCGACTCCCGGGGCGAGCCGGCGATGAAGAACGCCGAGGTCCTGGCCGCCATCGCGGAGCCCGACTGGGCGACGGAGCTGGGCCAGTTCAACGTCGAGATCAACATCCCGCCGCAGGTGCTGTCCGGAGAGGGCAGCCGCCTGCTCGAGGAGTCCGTACGGCTGCGCCTCAACCGGGCGCAGGAGCGGGCGGCGCGCGTCGGCGGGCAGCTCATGCTGGTCGGCATCCTGCCGACGCTGCGCGAGAGCGACGTCAGCGAGGGAACGCTGTCGGCCAACCCCCGCTACAAGCTGCTGAACGAGCAGATCTTCGCCGCCAGGGGCGAGGACCTGCACCTCGTGATCGAGGGGGTGGACCGGCTCGACACCTACGCCGACAGCATCACCCCCGAGGCGGCGTGCACGAGCGTGCAGCTCCACCTGCAGGTCAGCCCCGAGACGTTCGCCGACCACTGGAACGCGGCCCAGGTCATCGCCGGTCCGCAGGTCGCGGTCGCGGTCAACTCGCCGTTCCTGTTCGGCAAGGAGCTGTGGCGCGAGACCAGGATCAGCCTGTTCGAGCAGGCCACCGACACCAGGCCCGAGGAGCTGAAGGCCCAGGGCGTGCGGCCGCGCGTCTGGTTCGGGGAGCGGTGGATCACCTCGGTCTTCGACCTGTTCGAGGAGAACGTCCGCTACTTCCCCGCGCTGCTGCCGCTGTGCGACGAGGAGGACCCGAGGCGGATCCTCGACGAGGGCGGCGTGCCCGAGCTGCACGAGCTGCGCCTGCACAACGGCACCGTCTACCGCTGGAACCGGCCCGTCTACGACGTCTCCGACGGCGTCCCCCACCTGCGGGTGGAGAACCGCGTGCTGCCCGCCGGGCCGACGGTGGCCGACATCGCCGCCAACGCCGCGTTCTACTACGGGCTCATGCGCGTGCTCCCGGCGGCCGAGCGGCCCGTGTGGACGCGCATGTCCTTCGCCGCGGCTGAGGACAACCTCCGCAACGCCGCGCGGCACGGCCTCGACGCCCGCCTCTACTGGCCGGGCCTCGGGGAGGTGCCCGCCGCCGAGCTGATCCTGCGCAGGCTGCTGCCCATGGCCTACCACGGGCTCGACCTGTGGGAGGTCGACCCGGTCCAGCGCGACCGGCTGCTCGGCATCATCGAGCGGCGTTGCGTGACCGGCCGTACGGGGGCGGACTGGCAGGTCAGGACGGCCCGCGCGTTCGGCGGCGACCACGAGGCGCTGCGCCGCATGACCCTCCGCTACCTGCAGCACATGCACACCAACGAGCCCGTCCACACCTGGGGGATGTGAGGCCCTCGCGTTCGGCGACGGCGCAAATCTTTGCCGTCCAAATGGGTATTCACATGGAAATGACCCGCCGTACACTGGCCGCGCTCCTGATCCTGGCGCTCCTGGTCGCCTCCTGCGGCACGCTCACCGGCTCCCCGCCCGACCGGGCGCAGCCGGGGGACGCGGCGTCCCGGGGAACGCCGTGCGAGGGCACGGGCGACGACTTCCCCGGCGACGTCAAGCTGGCCAGGTGCCTCACCGAGTGGTTCTGGTCGCAACGCTTCCGGGAGAGCGGCGGCACCTACCGCCCGATCACCCGCTTCGTCGCCTACCAGGGGAACAACGGCCCCGACTGCGGCGGGCAGCCGGCCGTGCCCGAGAACGCCTTCTACTGTCCGTACGGCCATTTCATCGCCTACGACGCGACCTGGCTCAAGGCGATGTACGACCAGATGGGCGACGGGGCGGTCTACGTCGTGATCCCCCACGAACTGGGGCATGCCGTGCAGGCCCAGCTCGTCGAGGACTTCCGCTTCAACGTGCAGCGGGAGCTCCAGGCCGACTGCTACGCGGGGGCCGCGCTGAGCGGCCTGATCCGGGTGGGTGTGCTGGGCGCCGAGCAGGGTGACGAGGAGGAGCTGCTCACCAACCTCCAGGCGGCGGGCGACCCCACCGACGCCTGGTGGGCGCCGGACGCCCACGGCACCCCGCGACAGCGCCGGCAGTACTTCACCCACGGCTACACCGAGGGCGTGGGGGCCTGCTGAGGCCGGGCTCGCCGGGCGGCGATGGGAGCATGGCGGGCTTGACTTCATCCTCCGCCTAAAGGCGGGGGATTCCCGCCCTCACGGGCTGGGCTTCCTGCTTCACAGCCGACCGCACCCGGGAGGACCCGGAATGACTCACGTCAGCTCCACAGGCAGACACCGCTCGACCAGCGGCCAGGATGTTCTTGGCGGCGTTGACGTCCCGGTCGTGCCGGGTGCCGCAGTCCGGACACGTCCAGTGCCGGGTGGACAGGGAGAGTTCGGCGAGCAGGTGCCCGCACGCCGAGCAGGTCTTGGACGACGGATACCAGCGGTCGACCACGATCAGGTGACGGCCGTACCGCCGGGTTTTGTATTCGAGCTGGCGGCGGAACTCGCCCCACCCGCAGTCGGAGATCACCCGGGCGAGGTGCCGGTTACGGACCATTCCCTTGACGTTGAGGTCCTCGATTACGATCAGGTCGTGGTCGCGGACCAGGCGGGATGTGGTCTTGTGCAGGAAGTCGGCGCGGGCATCCCGCACCTTGGTGTGCGCGCGGGCGACCTTCGCCTTGGCTTTGGCCCGGTTGTTCGACCCGCGCTGTTTCCTGGCCATGCGCCGCTGGTAGCGGGCCAGGTTGTGGGCCCTACGCTCCAGGTGACGCGGGTTGGCGATCCGCTGCCCGACGGAGGTCACCGCGAAATCCTTCACCCCCAGGTCGACTCCGACCGCCGAGCCGGCGGCGGGCACCGGTTCGGGCTCGGCCTCGGTCTCCACCGCAAGGCAGGCGTACCAGCGGCCGTCGGGGTCGCGGGAGATCGTCACCGTGGTCGGGTCCAGCGTGGCAAGGTCGATCTTCGCCCACGACCACACGAGCTCCAGCGGCTCGTCCATCTTTGCCAGCCACAGCCGGCCGTCCCGCCATCGGAACGCCGAGCGGGTGTAGGTCGCCGACTGGCGACCGTGGCGGGACTTGAACCGTGGGTAGCGGGCGCGTCCGGCGAAGAAGTTCGCGAACGCCGTGTACTGGTGGCGCAGCGCCTGCTGCAGCGGGACGCTGGAGATCTCGTACAGGAAGTCGTGGCCGCCGTCGCGTTTCAGTTCGGTCAGGTACCGGTCCGATTGCGCGTAAGAGGTTGTCACGCCCTCGGTGCGGTACCGGGCGTGCCTCCAGGCAAGGACCGTGTTCCAGACCAGGCGTACGCAGCCGAACGTGCGGTTGAGCACCGCGGCTTGTTCGTGTGTGGGGTAGATCCGCACCTTGTATGCCGTACGCATGTTCGGATTTTATCGTCCCTTTATTGCCTCAGTCAGCGAAAGGAGCAAGGTCGTGAGTGCTTCGCGCGCTGGGCTGTCCCGGCTTCGCCGGTCCGCCCCTGACGGGGTCCGGATTCCTCCTGGCCCTGAAGGCCCCGGCTTCCTCCGGATATTGCGGTGACGTCGAACCGGACGAGGCGGGCGGGCGTGCTCGGGGGCGCTCTCGGGGTGCTCGCGGCGGCGAACGTGCTCAACAACCGCGTCGCCAGACGGTGGGCGCCGCTGACCTCGGCGGTCGCGACCGGCGCGCTGCTGGCGCTCGCCCGGCGCGAGGGGCTGACCTGGCAGGAGCTGGGCTTCCGCCGCGCCCGCGTCGCGCCGGTGACCGGGGCGCGCTCGTCGCCGGCGTCGTGGCCGTGTACGCCGCCGGAGTGGCCCACCCTCGCACCCGCGCGCTCTTCCACGACGAGCGCGCACTCGCACTGTCGCGCCGCCGGGTGCTGGAGGAGGCCCTGGTGCAGGTGCCGTTCGGGACCGTGCTGCTGGAGGAGGCGGGCTTCCGCGGCGTGCTGCCCGCCCTGCTCGGCCGCTCGCTTCCGGCCCGTACGGCGGTCGCCGCCTCGGCCGCCCTGTTCGGGCTGTGGCACGTGCTGCCCGCCCTGGACATGGCCAGGGCCAACCCCGCACTCGGCCGCCTGACCGCCGGGGAGAACCCGGACGAGGGCACCGGCCTGATGGAGACGGGACGGCTGGAGACGGGGCGGCTGGTGGCGGGGACGGTGGCGTCCACCGCGGTCGCCGGGCTCGTGTTCCACGGGCTGCGCCACCGCGCCGGGCTGCTCGCACCCGCGCTGCTCCACCTGGCGACGAACTCCCTCGGCTACGCCGCCGCCCGGGTGGCCCGCGGCCTGGATCAGCCCTCGCGGGGGTCGGCCAGGCCGGTCCGGTAGGCGTACGCGACCGCCTGGGCCCGATCGCGCACCCCGGCCTTGGCGAAGAGGTTGTTGATGTGCGTCTTGACCGTGGCCTCGCCGATGAACAGGGCGGCGGCGATCTCGGCGTTCGACAGGCCGCGCGCGATGAGCCGCAGCACCTCGGCCTCGCGCGGAGTCAGCCCGCCCGGCGGCGTCCCGGCGCCGGACGATGTCCCGGCATCCGGCGTCCCCGCTCCCGGCGTCCGGCGTGCTCGGGCCGCCTCGCGGGCGTGACGCGGCGAGAAACGCGACCGGTGATCAGGCCTGGCGGCCGGGCCGGGCGTTTCGCCGGGCGGTGCGGTGCCGGTGCCGCCGCCCGTGCCGGTGACGGTGTTCAGGAGGCGGCGCTGCACGCCGGGGTCGAGCTGGGCGTCGCCGTTCATCACCGTCGTGACGGCGCGCGCGATCTCCTCGGCGTCGGCGCTCTTGGTGAGGAAGCCGCGCGCCCCTGCCCGCAGCGCGGCGAAGACCGACTCGTCGTCGGTGTACGTCGTGAGCACGACGACCTGGGTGTCCGGGAACTCGGCGCGGATCCTGCGGGTGGCCTCCACGCCGTCCATCCGGGGCATGCGCAGGTCCATGAGCACGACGTCGGGCCGTTCGCCCGCGACCAGGCGGAGCGCGGCCTCGCCGTCGGACGCCGACCCCACCACCTCGATGTCCGGCAGCAGGCCGAGCAGCAGGACGAGCCCGTCGCGCACCACGGCCTGGTCGTCGACCACGAGCACGCGGGCGGTCATGCCGGCACCCGCAGCCGGACCCGGAAACCGTCCTCGGTCTCGCCGGCCTCCAGGGTGCCGCCCAGGAGTTCGGCGCGTTCGCGCATGCCCACGAGACCGTATCCTCCCCCCGGCGTCCCGGGCTCGTCACTCGGGGGGTTGACGACCTCCAGCTCGCACTCCCGGTCGCCGAAGCTCAGCCGTACGGTGGCGGGAGAGCCGGGGGCGTGCCGCCGCACGTTGGTGACGGCCTCCTGGGCGGTGCGGATCATCGCCAACTCGGTCTCGGGCGGCAGGCGGCGTTCGAACCCGGAGACGACGACGGCGCACTCCTTGCCGGTCGCGTCGCGGAACTCCCCGGCGAGCGCGTCCAGCGCGGCGGGCAGCGGCTGGGCGTCGTCGCGGAGCGCGGCAACGGCCCTGCGCGCTCTTCGAGGCCCTTCTTGGCCAGCTCGCGGGCGCGTTCCACCCGGTCGAGCGCCTCCGGCGACCGGTCGGCGCGCAGCAGCAGCCGGGCGCCTTCGAGGTGCACGATCTGCGCGGACAGGGAGTGCGCCAGGATGTCGTGGATCTCCCTGGCGATCCGGGCGCGCTCGGCCAGCACGGCCTCGCCCGCCTGGGCGGCCGTGGCGGCCCTGCGCTGCCTGATGGCGTAGGCGACCGCGAAGACAACGCAGACGGAGACGCACAGGCTGACGTCGCGCTCCTGCGCGTCGGGGGCGACCGGCGGCAGCAGGCCCGTGACGCTCGACCCCAGGCCCGCCAGGGCCAGCAGCAGGAGCGGCAGCGACCGGCTGAGCGGGTGCCGTACGGCCGCGGCTCCGACACAGAACATGAGTACGGCGACGGCCGGGCCGCTGTCCGAGACCATGTCGAGGGCGATGGTCGCCACGAGGGCGAGCCCGATGAGGACGGCCTCCGCGGGCCCGTCGTTCCAGCGCCGCGGCAGGATCGGCCAGAGCCGGACGACGACCATGAGGGTCAGTGCGACGGCGATCGCGGCCGTCAGCGCGGTGACGGCGAGCCGGTCGCCGGTCAGGCCGAACCCCGGCGGGCTGGTCGCCTGCCCGCCGACCAGCATGGCGATCACCGCCAGCCGCAGGCACGCAGCGGCGATCGCGTTCCTGCGGCGGGATTCCGGGCCGGCCTGGACATGTCCGTCACGACTGGGCACGTCCCGACGTTAGCGCCCCTCCCGCCAATCTTTGCCCCGTCGCGTCGCCCAGAGCGGCACCTCGCCGCGTTGTCGTCGTCGCCGATGACGCTGTCATCGGCTCCTCCTCCGCCTTGCGATGCACCACTCTGGACACCGCTCCGCACGGGCAAATCTTGGCGGTCGCGGCGCTAGCGGGCCGTCTGGACACCCGACACGGGGACGGTGGGCAGGGCGCTCGCCCGCCGGGCGACGACCAGGAACTGGACGCCGAGGGTCACGCCGACGAACAGGAGCACGGAGGTCTGCGACGAGGCGAGGCCGAGGAGGGAGGTCAGGGCGATCATCGCGATCCGGACGGCGATGGAGCCCACCCAGGCGACCAGGGTCGTGACGGTGCCCTGCGACCACGCCACGCCGTGCTGGTCGCGCCACACACGTGTCGTCATGGCCCGCAGCACGCCGAGGCCGGCGGCCACGAGGAGTTCCGCGACGAGCACGGCGAGGCTCAGCGCCGTGTGACGGGGATCGACGAGCGCGCCGCCGCCGAGGCCCCCCACGACCATCACGGCGGCGATGATCAGACCCACGGGCCTGGCGACCGGCCTCGGCTTCATCTGCCGGTAGATCAGGAGGGCGAGTACGGCCAGGGCGACGACGACGATCTGTGCGGTTTCCATGCGCACGACGGTAGGAAGACCGGGCGCGCACCGGATCGGAGCGCGGGTGGAAACCGGGGTGGAGATCAGGCGATCTCCACCCGGGGTGGAGGGCCCGGCGCGTCCGGTTCAGGCGGTGTCGACCCGCTGGAACGCCTCCGCGTACGAGCCCTCGGGGAGGCCCGCGGCGGCGGCGTGACCGGAGAGCCAGCCCTTGACCATGCCGTCCAGGTCGGGGACGTGCGCGGTCTGGCTCTCGTGCGCGCGCAGCGCGGCGATCTTGCGATCGACGGTGGAGGTGACGTCGACGTAGTGGTTGACGGTCATCCCGCCCGTGAGCCACACCTCGCGGACGGTCCAGGCCTCCAGGCCCTCGTCGGCGAGCAGTTCGGGGAAGGTGTACGGGTTGCGCGCGTCGGGGTAGACCGCGTCGAGGGTGGCGCCGCCGACCGCGCGGTGGTCGGGGTGGCTGGGGCCCAGCCGCTCGTAGTTGCGCTCCGGGGCCGAGGTGATGACCAGGTCTGGCCGCACCTGGCGGATCACCCGCGTGATGTCCCGCCGCAGGCCGAGCGTCTGCTCGACCACGCCGTCCTGGTAGCCCAGGAAGCGCAGGTCGGTCACCCCGACGCACTTGGCCGCCGCCGTCTGCTCCGCCCGGCGCAGCGCGGCCATGCCGCCGTTGTCCACCGCCCGGTCGAACCCGCCCGCGTCACCATCGGTGACCAGGCAGTACACCACCTCGGCGCCCGCCTCGGTCAGTCTGGCGACCGTGCCCGCGCCGCCGAAGTCGATGTCGTCGGGGTGCGCGACGACCACCAGCACCTTCTTGATTTCCGCCTCGTCCAGCACGAGCAGCCTCCTCATGGTCCGGCACATCACCTTAAACGGGACTTGCCGGGCGAGTGGGCTCCGGATGTCGGCGCGCGGTCATAACCTAAGGAGGTGTCCACCCGAGCCGCCACTCATCCGTTGCTCGACGGCCTCAACCCGCAGCAGCGGGACGCCGTCACCCACCAGGGCAGTCCGCTGCTGATCGTCGCCGGGGCCGGCTCCGGGAAGACCAGGGTGCTGACGCACCGCATCGCATACCTGCTGGCGGAGCGTGACGTCCAGCCGGGGGAGATCCTCGCGATCACCTTCACCAACAAGGCCGCTCGCGAGATGAAGGAGCGGGTCGACAAGCTCATCGGGCCGCGGTCCAGGGCCATGTGGGTGATGACGTTCCACAGCGCGTGCGTGCGGATCCTGCGGCGCGAGGCGAAGCGGCTGGGCTTCACCTCCAGCTTCTCGATCTACGACCAGGCCGACTCCCAGCGGCTCATGGCGATGGTGTGCCGCGAGCTCGACCTCGACCCCAAGCGCTACCCGCCGCGCTCCTTCTCGGCCCAGGTCAGCAACTTCAAGAACGAGCTGATCGACTACGAGACGGCGGCCGACCGGGCCTCGACCCATCTGGAACGCACGCTCGCCGAGGCGTACCGCACCTACCAGCGGCGGCTCACCGAGGCCGGCGCGATGGACTTCGACGACCTGATCATGCTGACGGTCACGCTGTTCCAGCTCTTCCCCGACGTGGCCGAGCACTACCGGCGGCGGTTCCGGCACGTGATGGTCGACGAGTACCAGGACACCAACCACGCGCAGTACATGCTGATCCGCGAGCTGGTCGGGCGGCCCGAGGTGCGCACCGCCGACGGCGACGTGGTGCGGGAGGGCGTCGAGCCCTCCGAACTGGTGGTCGTCGGCGACGCCGACCAGTCGATCTACGCCTTCCGTGGTGCGACGATCCGCAACATCCTGGAGTTCGAGCGCGACTATCCGGACGCGCGGACGATCCTGCTGGAGCAGAACTACCGCTCCACGCAGACGATCCTGAACGCCGCCAACGCGGTCATCTCCCGCAACGAGGGCCGCAAGCCGAAGAACCTGTGGTCCGACCAGGGCGCGGGTCCGAAGATCATCGGTTACGCGGCCGACAACGAGCACGACGAGGCCATGTTCGTCGCGCAGGAGGTCGACCGGCTCGGCGACGACCACGGGGTGACCCCCGGCGACGTGGCGGTCTTCTACCGCACGAACGCCGCCTCCCGCGTGTTCGAGGAGATCTTCATCCGCACCGGCCTGCCGTACAAGGTCGTGGGCGGGGTGCGGTTCTACGAGCGCAAGGAGGTCAAGGACCTGCTCGCCTACCTGCGGGTCCTGGCCAACCCGAACGACACGGTGTCGCTGCGGCGCATCCTCAACGTACCCAAGCGCGGCATCGGCGACCGCGCGGAGGCGATGATCGAGGCGTTCGCCAACCGGGAGCGCATCGGCTTCTGGGAGGCGCTGCGCCGGGCCGACGAGGCGCCGGGCGTGGCCACCCGCTCGCTGAACGCGATCCGCGACTTCGTCACGTTGCTGGACGAGTTGCGCGCAAAGGAGCTTCCGCTGTCCGACCTGGCCGAGGAGGTGCTGAGCGCCACCGGCTACCGGACGGAGCTGGAGACCTCGGGCGACCCGCAGGACGAGAGCCGGCTGGAGAACCTCAACGAGCTGATCTCGGTGGCCGCCGAGTTCGAGGAGGCGAACCCGGAGGGCACGCTCGTCGACTTCCTCGAGCAGGTCTCGCTGGTCGCCGACGCCGACCAGATCCCGGAGGGGGACGACCACGGCGGGGTGGTCACGCTGATGACCCTGCACACCGCCAAGGGCCTGGAGTTCCCCGTGGTGTTCCTCACGGGCATGGAGGACGGCGTCTTCCCGCACATGCGCTCGCTGAGCGACCCGAAGGAACTGGAGGAGGAGCGCAGGCTGGCGTACGTCGGCATCACCCGGGCCAAGGAGCGGCTCTACCTGTCCAGGTCGGCGGTCCGCTCGGCCTGGGGCGCGCCGTCGTTCAACCCCGCCTCGCGCTTCCTGTCCGAGGTGCCGGGCGACCTGGTCGAGTGGCGCGGCGACCCGGGCAAGACCGCCTGGTCCGCCGCGACCTCCCGCCCGGCCGCCCGTACGGCTCCCGCGCAGAAGCCCGGCGGCCGGCAGATCCCGAACCTGTCGCCGGGCGACCGGGTCACCCACGACACGTTCGGGCTGGGCACCGTGGTGGCGGTGGACGGTCAGGCCGAGAAGACGCGAGTGAAGATCGACTTCGGAAGCGAGGGCGAGAAGACCCTGCTTCTCGCCTACGCGCCGATCGACAAGCTCTGATCGACAAGCTCTGAGCCCGTCCTCCCGGTGCCCATGCTCCTGGGGTGTACGAGGTGGCGGGAAACGCGGCCATGCGGTTGCCCGAGCGTTGGAGAGCAGGTAAGAGCCGAGGTCACGGGCGTTTCCGTTGTCTTGCGGCCGCCGCGGGACCGGTCGCATACTGGCGTGGAGCGGTGTCACTCGCGCGCGGGGTGGGCGGTGTCACTCGCGCGGGGGAGGTCTGGCGCGCACGAACAGGTGCGCCATGGCCACGTATGAACGCCACTACGTCGCCGTGTGATCGTGACGGGATTCTCCGAGCGCGTGGAGGCTCTTTCCGAGCAGGCAAGACCCGCGAAGCGGGGGCGATCAGCGGCGAACTCGGCGGGATCACCGTCGGCGACGCAGCCGGCGATTCCGGCCGGCTCATGTGCGCGTCATCGGACCGCGTGCCGGAAGGACCGATCGCAGCGCCACACTCTCAGCCGCCTGATCAGGGAGCGCCGCATGAACACGTCATCTCACCGTCGTCGTACGGATCACCGGCGAGTAGTGGCGCTGTGCATCCTGCTCGCGACCTGCCTGGCGTTGGCGCTACAGGCGTGCGACTCCCCGCGGCAGCGGGCCAGGCCCCACGGCACCTGGAGCAGGAGCGGCCTGGTCGACGGGCAGATCGGCCCGGTGCGGCTGCTGCACGTCCACATCCTCGCCCCGCCCATGAACGAGCAGAAGGCCGGCGACGACCTGGGGCTGTACCTGACCCTGGTCAATAACAGCGACCGACCGCAGACGCTCGACGGCGTCAGCACCGTCCACGCCGAGCGGGTCGTTTACCGGCAAGGGCCGTCCTCCCCCCAGCAGGCCGTCAATGTGACGATCCCCGCTCACGGGGCCGTCTCCCTCCAGCAAGGCCACGACCGCCCGCACCTGGAGCTCGTCGACATCCACCGCCCGCTCGGTGCCACTCCCATCGACGTCACGTTCCGCTTCCCCACCGCGGGCACGATCACCCTCCGCATCCCCGTCCTCCCGCTGTCACGAGGGGCCGGATCGCCCACACCCGTCCGCAGTTAGTCGCGGCGACCGGTTGGGCGTCCGGAGCGGCCGGCCGGCTCCTAAAGGCCCCCGCGGTGGTCGTGCGGACCACCGGGGGCCGAGGGCGTGTCATGGACTCCGGGTGGCCTGCCGTCAGGGCCGGCCGCTCGACGCCGCGCGGTAGTGCAGATCCTGCACGTACGGCGTCGCGGTGATGGCGAAGGGCGACACCACCGTGGCCACGTTCGTGGAATTGCGGGAGACCGAGGCCGAGGCGGAGCCCGGCCGCAGGGCGAACGTCTTGGCGTAGACCCCGGCGGGCGCGTCGTAGGTCTGCCCGGTGCCGCCGACGTCCACACTGACCTGGGCCGCCGCGGTCAGCATGGTCAGCACCTCGACCGTGTCCCGCGGCTGTGTGCTGCCCGTACGGAGCTTCATCAGCTTCGTCTCGCCGTAGGAGGGGGTGGCCGCGACCGGGTGCACCCGGTGCGTCAGGTATGCCACGTCCTTGGTGATCGCGGGGCAGCCGAGCTTGTAGCAGGTCAGGTAGTAGGCGCTGATGTCGAGGTAGGTCCACCCGGCGTTCCTCGACGGGGCGAACTGGGTGTTCTCCGAGTAGTCGTTCCAGGTGACGAGCTGGACCCAGTCGGCCTCGCCGTCGATCGCGCCTTTCCAGGTGGCTCGGAGGTTCTCCGTGTTGGCGGCCTCGTCGTAAATGCCCTGGTTGGGCCGCTCGTCCTGGACGGACACCGGCTGCATCCAGATCTTGCCCATGTCGTGGGCGCGGTCGATGTTGGCCGTCAGGCCGCTGTTGGCGGCGGGGCTGCGGCCGCCCCAGTTGGCGAAGCCGTAGCTGATCGAGCTGAAGGCGTCGCGATACTTGGTGAAGTCGAGGAAGCAGGGGACGAGGGCGACCTTGATGCCGTGCTCGGTCTCCATGGTCGTCATCCAGTCCGCCCACCAGGCGGCGGTGCGTCCCTCCGCCTTGAAGGGCGCGACGACCAGCCGGTTGTCGCCGAGCCGGTAGACCGACTTCGAGGCCGCCAGCGTGGCCACGGCGTCGGCCAAGGCCGCGCTGTCGGCCGAGGCGAGGCCGTTCATGTCGGGCATGAGCACGATCTTGAAGGCGGGATCGACGGCCTCGGCGGCCTGGATGAGCTTCTGAACCCGGGTCCAGTGGGTGCCCGTCAACGACAGGATGTCGACGGTGAAGCCGTCCAGCCCGGCCGCGATGGCCTGCCGCACCTCGGTCGTGAAGTCGGCCAGCGCCCAGTCGCCGGTGAGCGGGTCACGTCCGAGGGGCCGGTCGCGCAGCAGCCCGCCGTAGGCGGAGTGCTTGCCGCTTTCGCCGTCGGGATTGAGGTAGTTCCTGGTGTAGTAGTCGTCCGCCGGGGCCTTGTTGTCGAGCGAGACCGGGTAGGGCGTGAAGTAGTGGGCGAACACCTTTTTGGCCGACGCCCGGAGCTGAGCCGTCGTGGGCATGGTGAACGGCAGCGGCCCCGCCGTGCCCTCGGTATAGCTGATCTTCAGTGTGGGGGTCAGGGCCTCGCCCGCCCGAGAGGAGTGCAGGACGGTCGTGGTCGCCGAGGTGCCGGTCAGCGCGAAGGCGTAGGTTCCGTTGCCCTTGACCACCGAGGAGACGTCGAGCGTGGCGGTCCCGCCGGCGGTGAACCCGCTGTGCGAGTCGATCACTTCGCCCATGGCCGGCCGGGTGTTCCAGGTGGTGCCGGTCTCCGTCCAGGCGCCGGTCACCGGACGGACCGCGATGGTGGTGTCGGTCGTTCTCGCCGAGGTCACGGCGAGGGTCACGGTGACGCCTGCGGCGCCTGCGGGGATGCCGGCGACCGTGAACCGGACGAGGGCGACGCGCTGCCCGGCGGCCGTGCCGCCGCAGGCGCTGCCGCACACGCTCATCCAGGTCGCGGTGCCGAAGTTCTTGGTGGGCTCCGCCTCGCTCACGAAGACGTCGTCGGTGGCGGCGACGCTCGTGGAGACGGCCCCGGCCGTGGAGGTGGCCGCCGAGGTGCCTGTGGTGGTGAGGGCGGTGCCGGTCGCGGACGCGGGCGTGGGAGCGAGCACGGCCGCCAGCAGGGTGGCGAACATCGCCAGCGCCGGCAGGAGTCCGCGATGCGCCCCGGTTCTCAGGGGCGAGCGTTGGGACTGCGTAGTCATCAGCCCAGATTGGGACAAGATCGATCAGCATGCACGATCTTCGCCGAAGTCGCCCGACTTGGAACGATGACAATTTCGGTGCGCCCGAAACGGCACACGACCCCGGGCCGTCGGCGCCCGCGAAGCAGGCGCGCCCGGACGCCCGGAAACGGGCTGAAACGGAACGGCCGGCCCCCGGGTGTGATCACCCAGGGGCCGGCCGCCTCTGTTCAGCGCCGCGCGGGGGGCTCGGCCGCGCGGTTCAGTGCCTGATCGCCCGCCCGGTTCAGTCGTTGGGCAGGATGACGGTGCCCGGCGTCTCCGGCACGTCGCCGTCGAGGTCGGACAGGTTCGCGACCTGGCTCTTCGGCGGCGCCTTGACCGTGACCTTCCTGCCCCAGCCGGCGAACGTCTGGTCCTCGGACAGGGTGAAGGTGAAGGAATCGCCGTCGGCCTTCATCTTCAGGTCGACGCTCGCCGAGGCGCGGCGGACGAGCTGGTCGGCGCCGATCCACAGCTTCCAGGACACCACGGTCTTGCCGGGGTTGGACCCCAGGCTGGCGAGGCTGTCCTTGACGCTCGGGCTGGCCTTCATGAGCTGGCTCAGCGTGATGGTGCCGCGGTAGAGCGTGGTCTTCGCGCCGTTGACGCTGCCGCCCGGCCCCTTGGCCTTGGTGGTCGCGAGGACCGCCTTGAGGTTGCGCCAGTCGGTGGGGTTCAACGGGCTGAACGAGGTGTTCGCCCGCACCCCGGGGATCCGCAGCCAGGTCTTGCCCTCGGGGAGCATGGTCGAGTAGACCCCGCCCGAGAAGTAGCCCGACCCACCGAGGACGATCATGCGGAGGGGCTTCTCCGCGTCCTTCAGGTCCTCGTCCTCGTCCTTCAGCAGCTCGCTGTATTTGCTCTTCTGCGTGCTGTCGGCGGCGACGACGCCGGGCCGGCCGAAGGCGTAGCCGCCGTTCGAGGTGAATTTGACGGCGGTGACGCCGGCGATGCTCAGCGTGCCCGAGGAGACGAACCGCACGCCGTGGCCGGCGACGAACTGCTTGCGCAGCGCCGCCACCGGGTCGGCGGCGGGGGCTGGCGCTTGCGCCGAGGTCTGAGCCTGCGCGGGGGCGGCGACGGCGGGCGCCACGAGCGCGGCCGTCGCGGCGCACGCCAGCGCCATGAGTGCTCGCTTCAAGGTGATTCCTCCCGTAAGTGCCCTCAAGATCAGGAGGGCAGCTTGGGAATCCTTGCGGTTCATGATCACAGGAAAGTAACGAAAATAAGGATTTCCTGTGAGTATTCAGCTAGTGGCTCGGTATGCGGGCTGATTATTATTTCGCCGCGAAAAGTTCGGATGCGAAAGGACGTCATGGAGGAGAAGGCGGCGGTCGAGGAGATCACACGGCTCTATCCCGCCGTCCACCGGCGCCTGCGCACGTCCGGCCGCCTCCTGCCGGGGGGTGACGTGACCGCCCGCATGCTGTCGGTCCTGCGTCATCTGGCGGCGTACGGGCCGCTCACGGTGGGCGACCTGGCCGGGCGCCTGCGGCTGTCGCGGGCCGCGACCACCGAACTCCTCGACCGCGTCGAGAGTCGTGGGCTGGTCGCGCGGATACGCGACCAGCGCGACCGGCGGCGTGTGTACGTCCGGATCACCGAGACGGGCCGCACCGCGACCGTGAACGCGGGCCGCGACGACGCCGAGCGCGACGACGACCCGCTGGCGGCGGCCGTGCGCACGATGACCCCGCAGGAGAGGCAGGGGCTCGTGGACGGCCTGCGCGCGCTGCTGCGGGGACGGCCGGCGGGCGGCTGACACGGGGCCGTTCCGCGGAAGGTCCACGGGCGGCGGTTAGCTTCGGGCAGCGGGCACCGTAGGGAGGTCTTCATGGCAGGCAGGATTCGGGTCGTCGTCGCGAAGCCGGGGCTCGACGGGCACGACCGCGGGGTCAAGGTGGTGGCGCGGGCGCTGCGCGACGCGGGCATGGAGGTCATCTACACGGGACTGCACCAGACGCCGGAGCAGATCGTCCGTACGGCCATCCAGGAGGACGCGGCGGCGATCGGGCTGTCGATCCTGTCCGGCGCCCACATGACCTTGTTCGCCCGGCTCTTCGAGGTCCTGCGCGAGGAGGGCGCCGAGGACATCGTCGTGTTCGGCGGGGGCATCATCCCCGAGGCCGACATCCCCGAACTCGCGAAGATGGGGGTCGCGAGGATATTCACGCCGGGGTCCACGACGCAGGAGATCGTGGAATGGGTCCGTTCGGCGGTCCCAGCCACCGTTTAGGCATTTTGCCCAACCTTGCCGTACCCAAGGGTTGTTGGCAAGGCTCCAGTGGGACCCGACGACGCGGCCACGCTCGTACGGGGACTAGGCTTCATGCGCGGAAACGCCGGGCGGGACGACGGCGCCCGGCCTCGGACATCAAAAGGGACGGACCCTCGTGGACCTGTTCGAACATCAGGCGAAGGAGCTCTTCGCGGAGTACGGCATCCCGGTGCCGCGCGGAATCGTCGCGCACACCGCGGAGGAGGCGCGGGCGGCTGCCGAGCAGCTCACCGGACGCGTTGTCGTCAAGGCCCAGGTCAAGACCGGCGGGCGCGGCAAGGCCGGCGGCGTGAAGGTGGCCGACGACGCCGCCGACGCGCACGCGAAGGCGACGCAGATCCTCGGCATGGACATCAAGGGCCACACGGTCCACAAGGTCCTGATCGAGGAGGCCAGCCAGATCGCGGAGGAGTACTACTTCTCCTTCCTTCTCGACCGTGCCAACCGCACGTTCCTCGCCATCTGCTCGGCCTCCGGCGGCATGGACATCGAGGAGGTCGCGCACACCGCGCCGGAGAAGGTGGCGAAGGTGCCGGTCAGCCCGCTGACGGGCGTCGACCGCGCCAAGGCCCGCGAGATCGCGGTGGCCGGCGGCCTGCCGCAGCAGGCGCTGGACGGCGCCGCCGAGCTGATCGAGAAGCTCTGGGCCGTCTTCGTCGACGAGGACGCCTCGCTCGTCGAGGTCAACCCGATGATCCTGTCGGCGGACGGCCAGGTGAAGGCGCTCGACGGCAAGGTGACCCTCGACGACAACGCGAACTTCCGCCAGGCGGAGCACTCGGCGTACGTCGACAAGGCCGCGGAGGACCCGCTGGAGGCCCGGGCCAAGGAGAAGCACCTCAACTACGTCAAGCTGGACGGCAACGTCGGCATCATCGGCAACGGCGCGGGCCTGGTCATGTCCACGCTCGACGTCGTGGCGTACGCGGGCGAGGAGTTCCCCGGCCAGCCCAAGCCGGCCAACTTCCTCGACATCGGCGGTGGCGCGTCGGCCGAGGTCATGGCGAACGGCCTGGAGATCATCCTGTCCGACCCGTCGGTGAAGTCGGTCTTTGTGAACGTCTTCGGCGGCATCACCGCCTGTGACGCGGTCGCCAACGGCATCGTCTCGGCCTTCAAGCTCCTGGAGAGCCGGGGCGAGGAAGTGACCCACCCGCTGGTCGTCCGCCTGGACGGCAACAACGCCGCCCTGGGGCGGCAGATCCTGGCCGACGCCGCGCTGCCGCGGGTCGAGCTGGTCGACACCATGGACGAAGCGGCCAAGCGCGCCGCAGAGCTCGCCGCGGTAGGTGCGTAATGGCTATCTGGCTCACCGAGAACAGCAAGATCATCGTTCAGGGCATGACCGGTGGTGAGGGCACCAAGCACACCCGCCGCATGCTCGCCGCCGGCGTCAAGGTCGTGGGCGGCGTGAACGCCCGCAAGGCCGGCATCACGCACGAGGGCCTGCCGGTCTTCGGCACGGTCAAGGAGGCCATGGAGCAGACGGGCGCCGACGTGTCCGTCGTCTTCGTGCCCCCGGCCGCCACCAAGGCCGCCGTCCGCGAGGCCATCGACGCCGAGATCCCGCTGTGCGTGGTCATCACCGAGGGCGTGCCGGTCCACGACACGACCGAGTTCTGGGCGTACGCCGTCTCCAAGGGCAACAAGACCCGCATCATCGGCCCGAACTGCCCCGGCATCGCCTCGCCCGGCGCCTCCAACGCGGGCATCATCCCGGCCGACATCACCACCAAGGGCCGTGTCGGCCTGGTGTCGAAGTCCGGCACGCTGACCTATCAGCTCATGTACGAGCTGCGCGACATCGGCTTCTCCACCTGCGTCGGCATCGGCGGCGACCCGGTCATCGGCACGACGCACATCGACGCCCTCCAGGCGTTCCAGGAGGACCCGGAGACCGACGCGATCGTGATGATCGGCGAGATCGGCGGCGACGCCGAGGAGCGCGCCGCGGCCTACATCGACGAGCACGTGACCAAGCCGGTCGTCGCCTACGTCGCCGGGTTCACCGCGCCCGAGGGCAAGACCATGGGTCACGCCGGCGCGATCGTGTCCGGCTCCGCCGGCACCGCCCAGGCCAAGAAGGAGGCCCTGGAGAAGGTCGGCGTCCGCGTCGGCCGCACCCCCAGCGAGACCGCCCGCCTGATGCGCGAGATCATGTCCAGCCGCTGATCGCGCAGGCATCCGACTGTCGTCCGCGACCTTGCCCTCCCACCGCCGCGGTGGTGCGAGCGCAAGGTCGCGGTCGTTTTCCGGCCCGGCCGGTACGCGTGCCGATGCGTCCGGATTGCGTACTCCTCGGCGTGGCGACGTGGAGGGAGGCCGCGGGGCTGGGATGATGCGGTAGCGTGACGGGCCTTCTCGATCAGTTCAGGACCGCTCCCCGCGCCGTGCTCGGCCGCATGGGCGGCGGCGACGACGAGGAGACCCGCCGTCCGCTGCCCGTCTCCGGCATGCTGGCCGCGGTCGGGACGCTCGGCGTCGGCCTCGCCGTGCTCACCACGCTCACGCTCATCGGCTGGATGGCCGCGCCCCGCGGGCCGTTCGGCGAGGGCCTGCCCGGTGTCTTCCGTACGGCCTGCCAGCTCTGGCTCGCCGCCCACCACGCCGGTTTCGCGATCCCCGGCGGCCGGGTGGGCCTGCTGCCCATCGGGCTGATGATCCTGCCGGGGGCGCTGCTCTACCGGGCCGGCCTGTGGATGGCGCGGGGACGCCGACCTGCGGGTGCGGATGCCGGCCCGGCTGCCCAAGGGCACCCCGCGCGACCTCGAGAACGCCCGGCGCCGCGCCCAGCTCGCGCTCATCGCCCAGGCCGGCATCTCGCTGGCCGCGCCGTACGCGCTGCTCGCCGGGGTGATCGCCCTGGTCTCCGGCAACGAGATCATGCAGCCGTTCCTGGGGGAGGCGCTGGTCAGCCACCTGCTGCTGGCCTTCGTCACCGGGTCGGTCGCCACCGCCCGCACGATCGGGCCCTGGCGATCGATGCTGCGCCTGCTGCCCGAGCGGCCGCGGTCGCTCGTGGCCGGCACGGCCGTCGCGACCTCGCTGATGCTCGTGGCCGGAGCCGTGCTGGTCCTCGGTGCCGTGGTGGTCAACTTCGCCAGGATCCAGCAGATGTCGGAGCTCCTCAGCCCCGGGGTGGTCGGCGGCCTGCTGCTCCTGCTCCTGGAGGTCCTCTACTTCTTCAACGCCGTCGTCTGGGGCATGGCGTACATCTCGGGGCCCGGTTTCGCGGTGGGCGCCGGGACGCTGGTCGCGCCCACCGGGGTCAAGCTGAGCGCGGTGCCCATGCTGCCGCTGCTTGGCGCCCTGCCGTCGTCAGGCGCCGCGCCCACCTGGGTCATGGGCGTGATCGCGGTGCCGTTCGCGGCGGGGGCGGTCGCCGGCGTGGTGACGGCCCGCGTCGCGCGACCCCGTCGATCGAGGCCGCGCCGCTGTGGGGGTTCGTCTGCGGGATCACCTCCGGCCTCGTCGCGGGAACGCTCGCGGCGCTGTCGGGCGGCCCGCTCGGCGGCGCGGGCCTGGCCGCGGTGGGGCCGTCGCCCTGGGAGGTGGCGCTGTCGGTCACACTCGAGGTCGGCGTGGCCGCCGGCATCTCGGCCGGCATCGCCAACTGGTGGCTGATCTCCCGGCGGCCGGCAACCCCGCCCGAGCCGGTGCGGAAGGCCGGCGCCGTGATCGCCAAGGCGGCCGGACGGGTGCGGCCCGCCCGCGGCGCCCACCTGCCGGGCCACTGGCTGGACGCCACCGAGGCGGACACCCAGCCGATCCCGGTCATCAGGGACGACTGGACCGACGAGCACGCCGCGGCGGCGGCGGAGACCTTCGACGACATGGGCGCGCGGCGGGCCGGGGGCACCCCGAAAATCCCCGATATCCCGCGCAAACCGGCCGCGAAGCGCCGCGCCCCGAGCCCCCCGCCGAAGCCGCGCACGGACATCGTGGACGAGACCGACGACCGCGGGGGCCATGTCATCTACGTCGATCCCTACGCCTGGGACCGCGACTGATCCGTCCCGGGCGGCTCGGCGACGGCCGACGCGAGGCGGTCCCGCAGGTCCGTCAGGCGGGCGATCTCGGCGTCCAGCGTGGCGATCCGGCGTTGCACGACCCCGCTGCCGCCAGAGCAGCCGGGGCTGCCGTACGGCGGCAGCGTGTCGCCCTCGAGAAGGTCCAGGCGGTCGGCGCAGCGGGCGACGTCCTCGATGGTCAGGCCGAGGGCGAGCAACTGGCGCACCAGGCGGATGCGGGCGATGTCCCGCGGGCCGTACTCCCGTTGGCCCGACGACGTGCGCGGAGGCGGCAGGAGCAATCCGCGCTGCTCGTACAGGCGCAACGCGCGTGGCGTGGTCCCGGCCGCCGCCGCGGCGTCGCCGATCCGCATGAGACCTCCCGGCCGTGCTCAGACTTCTATGACGACCGTTCCCACGTGCCGTCCCTCGAACAACTCACGCAACGCCCGCGGCGCGTTTTCGATGCCCGCGATCCGCGTGTGCGGGAAGGCGATGGCGCCCGAGCGGAGCCAGGCGCCGAAGCGCTCCGTCCACTCCGCGTGGATCTCGTCGTCGACGCCGGTAAGGCCGCGCAGAGTGATGTTCTTGGCGATGAGCTGGAAGGCGTCCAGCTCCACGGGCGCCGTCGTGCCGCCGGACGCGGCCGACAGCTGCGTGGCCAGGGTGCCGACCACGACGAGGCGGGCGCCGGGCCGCGCCGCGGCGGCCGCGGCCTGGAGCTGCTCGCCGCCGACGGTGTCCACGACCACGTCCACGCCGTCGGGGGCCGCCTCGGCCAGCCGCCCGCCGATCGGGCTCCCGTCGCGGAGCACCACCGCGTCGTAGCCGAGCTCGGCCATCATGCGCTCGGCCTTCGCCGGCGAGCCGGTGGTGCCGATTACGCGGCCCGCGCCCAGCAGCCGGGCGATCTGGCCGGCGAGCGACCCGACGCCTCCCGCGCCCCCGGTGACGAGCACCGTCTCGCCCGCGCGCAGGCGGGCGATCCGGGTCAGGGCGGCGTACGCGGTGGCGCCCGACGCGAGGTGCGCGGCCGGGTCCGGCAGGGCGTCGCCGAGCGGCGCGGACACGGGGACCACGGCGTACTCACGCCAGCCCCGGAAGTGCGCGACCAGGTCGCCCGGCCGCAGACCGCTGTCGTCCGTGCCCTTGCCGAAGGAGGCCGTGACGACCTCGCCGACGGCCGGGCCGAACAGCGTGTCCCCGGGCCGCAGCGGAGGGAAGGGCGTGCCCGGCACGCCTCCGGCGATCAGCGTGCGTAGCGAGGGGAAGACCTGGAACCAGCGGTTGCGCACCAGGACCTCACCGGCCCCCGGTACGGGCAGCGGGACCTCGGCGACGGTCAGGTGCGTCGGGCCGGGAAGACCGGACGGAACCTCGGCGAGCCGGATCTCCCGTGCGGCGCGGGGCGGGGTTTGGGGCATGGGGAACTCCCACGGTGTCGGAAAGGGACCGCTCGTGCGGCACAGCCCCGCACGGCCCCGCGACGCTAACCCCTGACCCGCGCGTCAGGGGCAAGCGGGCACGGCGTGGTCGTCAGGCCATCTCGGCGAAGTCGGTCTCGGTCGTGCCGATGGTCTGGACGACGACGGCCGGGCCGTGCGGAGGTAGCCGTACCAGACGAGGGCCACGGCGACGGTGACGAGGAAGGCGAGGACCACGAAGTTCAGCGGCCAGGCCGGCCACGGCACGACATTGACGTAGAAGACGTACGCCATGCCCACCACCGAGACGATCACGCACGGCCAGATGAGCGGGATCCGCACACGCTCCCGGCGCAGGAAGATCGGCGCGGCGAGCGCGACGACGGCGTAGGCCACCATGTAGCCGTACGTGCCGTAGGTGTCGACGTTGACGACGATCTCCATGCCGTCCATGCCCAGCGCGAAGAGCAGCGCGGTCAGCGCGACGGCGATCGGCGCGACCGTGAGGATCGCCCGATGCGGGGTCTGCTGGGTCCGGTGGGTCCGGCCGAGGGAGGCGGGCAGCACGCCCTCCTTGCCCATGACGAAGACGATGCGGCCGATCACGTTGATCGGGGCGACCACGACGGCGAAGAACGACGCCGTGACGCCGAGGCTGAGCACCGGGCGGAACCAGCCGGGCATGCCGACGGCCACCGCGAGCTCGTCCAGCGGGTTGCCGCTGGTGCCCAGGTCGCCCAGCGCGCGATAGCCCGCGACCTGCGTGTAGGAGGCGAAGATGTAAAGGAGGCCGACGCCCGCGGCGCTCCACATGATGGCCCGGGGAATCGCCTTGAACGGGTTGCGCGCCTCGCGGCCGAGTGCGTCGGAGCTGGAGAAGCCGACGAACCCGAGGATCGCCAGCACCATGCCCACCGCGATGCCGTGCGGCGTGGCGCCGTCGAGGGTGAGCTGGCTGCTGTCGAAGACCGGCCCGTCCCCGGCGAACAGCACGATGACCAGCATCGCCGTGATGATCGTGATGGAGATGACCTCCAGGATGAGCGAGATGCGCGCCGACATCCGGATGCCCCACACGGTGAACAGCGTGGCGAGGCCGCCGATCACCACCGCGAGCACGACGTTCCACAGCGTGTTGTGGATCGTCAGCCCGATCCCGGCCAGGAAGGCGTTGAAGTGGTAGACGGCGCCGGCGAGGGAGCCGGACGCGATGCCGAAACAGCCGATGATCAGTGTGATGCCGGTGACGTACGCGCCGAGCGGGCCGAGCCCCTGAGCGGCGTAGTTGTACAGCGAGCCGGCCGAGGCCCGGCGCTTGGCGAACTGCGAGATGCATTGACGCGCTCCCCGGCCTGAAGGCCGGGGATTCAGCCCGTGCCGCGCGGTCACGCGACACCTCTGAGGCTTCCTGCTTCCTCGCGCTGTGCCAGGCCAGAGCCTGGTCTTACCTGCGCTCCACAGGCGTTTAGTCTCTCCGCCCGTCCGGCGGCGAGGATGTTCTTGGCGGCGTTGA